>NZ_JBEZDN010000016.1:0-92537 GCF_040648315.1 Pseudonocardia sp. NPDC049154 | reverse complement strand
TACGTGCTGGCAACATGGAACAAGGGTTGCGCTCGTTGCGGGACTTAACCCAACATCTCACGACACGAGCTGACGACAACCATGCACCACCTGCACACCAACCACAAGGGAAGCCCTATCTCTAGGGATGTCTGGTGCATGTCAAACCCAGGTAAGGTTCTTCGCGTTGCATCGAATTAATCCACATGCTCCGCCGCTTGTGCGGGCCCCCGTCAATTCCTTTGAGTTTTAGCCTTGCGGCCGTACTCCCCAGGCGGGGCGCTTAATGCGTTAGCTGCGGCACAGAGACCGTGGAATGGCCCCCACACCTAGCGCCCAACGTTTACGGCGTGGACTACCAGGGTATCTAATCCTGTTCGCTCCCCACGCTTTCGCTCCTCAGCGTCAGTATCGGCCCAGAGACCCGCCTTCGCCACCGGTGTTCCTCCTGATATCTGCGCATTTCACCGCTACACCAGGAATTCCAGTCTCCCCTGCCGAACTCCAGTGATGCCCGTATCGACCGCAAGCCCAGAGTTAAGCCCCAGGTTTTCACGGCCGACGCGACACACCGCCTACGAGCTCTTTACGCCCAATAATTCCGGACAACGCTCGCACCCTACGTGTTACCGCGGCTGCTGGCACGTAGTTGGCCGGTGCTTCTTATCCAGGTACCGTCACTCACGCTTCGTCCCTGGCGAAAGAGGTTTACAACCCGAAGGCCGTCATCCCCCACGCGGCGTCGCTGCGTCAGGCTTCCGCCCATTGCGCAATATTCCCCACTGCTGCCTCCCGTAGGAGTCTGGGCCGTGTCTCAGTCCCAGTGTGGCCGGTCGCCCTCTCAGGCCGGCTACCCGTCGTCGCCTTGGTAGGCCATCACCCCACCAACAAGCTGATAGGCCGCGGGCCCATCCCCAGCCGAAAAAACTTTCCACCACACACCATGAAGCATGCAGTCCTATCCGGTATTAGACCCGGTTTCCCAGGCTTATCCCAGAGCTGAGGGCAGGTCACCCACGTGTTACTCACCCGTTCGCCGCTCGTGTACCCCGAAGGGCCTTACCGCTCGACTTGCATGTGTTAAGCACGCCGCCAGCGTTCGTCCTGAGCCAGGATCAAACTCTCCAACAAAATCTGGCTCCTACTGGCGGGCCCACTCCCGACGGGGTCGGGAACGTGAGCCCAAAAAATGAACTGGCACAAACCGCCAGTCCCGACATTCTAGCTCGACACACTGTTGAGTTCTCAAAAGACACCCGCACACCATGGCTCACCTGACGGAGAACTTCCGGGGCTTTTCCCCACCGTACACCCACCCAGATCCACGAGGATCCAGGGGGCCCGGCCCGGGGGGCGGCCAGCGGGCCTGTTGACCGAACCCCAGGGGCTCGTTCTGTCCGGCGTCTCGCTGACGACGAGAAAGTTACGCCCCGCCGACAGCGAGGGTCAAACCGGGGTCCCCCACCCCGAAATCGGCCCATCGCCGCAGGTCAGGGCGGTGCGCTCCACGCCGCCGGCCAGGTTAACGGCAGATTTCGTTCTTCATGACGCCGGTCACACTTTGTCGTCGAGCGGCGTTCCGGGGGCTGCAGAAGGACGCCGATGCGAGGTCTGACCTGCGAAGACGAGTGTGACGAGCGGTCACGATGCGCAACTCCCCGTCTCTCGGCCCGAGTTGCGCCCGTCGAGCGCGCGCTGTCGCTCCTCGGACGCGACGGAGGACCGGCTCGTCCCCCACGAGGTCCGTCCCCGCTCCCCTGCGCACGGTGCGCCGGTGCGGCACGGGTGTTCCCCACGCGTGCGCACGAGGACGAGCGACGCGGCCACCGCCGGGAACTCGCATCGGCACCCGGTGCCACTCCTCCCGCGACATCTCGATCATTTGTCTTCGGAAGCATCTACTCCGGCCGGTGCCGTGGATATCGGGCGCCGCCCGTGATCGAACCGCGATCGATACCCGGAAAGTCGGGAGCCCGCACTGGGGCCGCTCGATCGACTTCGGGGAAACGCGATCCGTGGACACGTCGTCGCAGGCAGCGACCGACAGACCACCCGTTCGGGCGTGCAACTCGTCCCGGTCCGTCGCGTTGGACCGGATGAGCGTCTCCCACCGGACGCGCCGCGAACGCGGGGGCGAGCAATTCCGCGGCGGCCGGTGGGAGACGCTCTTTCCGTTCACGGGGAATTCAGCTCCGCGCGGCGCAGTACGAGCCACCCCCCGATGCCGGGCACGAGGGCGAGCGCCCGGTCCCGGTGGGACAGGGGCACGGGCAGCGCCGGCAGGGACAGTGCGAGCACGATCGCGGCCAGGTATGCGCACCCGTGCACCGGACCGGCGAGCTGGGTGACCGGCCGGAGATGGACCGTCGCCAGGTTCAGGAGCAGCACCGCCAGCGACGCGGCCTCGACGACCGCCGCCGCCCGCAGACCCGTGAGCACGTCAGACCCCCGTCGTCGAGCCGGGACGCACGATCATCAGGACCACGACGACCCCCCAGAGCAGCGCGAACACCCCGGACGTCATCGACAGCCTCCGCGCGGCGACCACCGCGCGGGGGTCGTCCTCCGTGCTGAGGGCGGCCACGACCTCGGCCTGCGCCGGGAGGATCCGCAGCCCCAGGAGCGCCGCGGCCGCCGCCGTGAGGACGAGGGAGGCGATCAGCCAGGCGTCGCCGAGGACGCCCATCGCCACCGCGGTCCCCAGGCCGAAGACCGGTACCGCGATCGCGAGGACCGCGTAGACCCGGCTGATGCGGTGGAGGAGCGTCACCGGGGCGGCCGGCCCCTCGCCCGCGAGGGCCGCGCGGGCGTACCGCGGGAACATCGACGTGGCCACGGTCACCGGTCCGACGAACACGATGGCGGCGAGGACGTGGATCGAGAGCAGGACGGCCGTCACATCCGTCTCCTTCCTCCGGCTCGGGAAAGCCGGGTCGAGTTACAGGCAGCCTGAAACATCCGCCCCGCTGCGCCTCCTTCCGAGGCCGCGATCGGAGCCCCATCACCTTCAGCTCGGCTGAAACCCACACCGTAGCCGGGCCCCGCACTCCCTCGGATCACGGCGGGATCAGTTCCAGTCAGGCTGAAACTAGCAGCCGAGGCGTCGCTCGATCAGGGGGTGTCCTCGCCCAGCCTCCCGAGCATCCCCACGAGGGTGCGGGCCAGGAGGGCACGCTCGGGCCTCGGGACGGGGGCGAGCATCACCCGTTCGACCTCTGCGACGGCCTTCTCCGCCCGGGTCAGGAGCCGACGGCCGTCCGGTGTGACGTGCAGCTCGGCCACCCTGCCCCGCCCCGGTTCGGTGCGGCGCTCGACCGCGCCGCGCTCCTCGAGCTGGCGCAGCGTCGCCTGCATGCTCTGGGCCGTCACGCCCGCACGGCGGCCGAGCTCGCTGTAGGAGAGCCCCGGTCGTCGGGCCAGGTGCCCGAGGGCCGACAGGTGCCGCATGGTGAGCTGCTCGGCCCGCAGCGCCGTGTCGATCTCCTCGCGCACCCGGCGGCCGAGCGTGGCGAGGAGCACGGCGACGGCGCCCGGCCCGGCCGGCGGTCCGGCGGGGGGCGGAGCGGGGCTCGACACGGCGTCATCATGCCTGCCCGGCTGCCCGGTCCCGGCCGGCACGCCCCGAGAACGCCGCCGGCCCCGCACCGCGGAACGGGTGCGGGGCCGGACGTCGCGGAGGTCACCCGCCGGGCCGGGGATCGGCCGGCCCGGCGGGGAGCCCCTGCGGATCCCGGACGGTGCCGGGACGTGGGAGCGGATCAGGCGTTCTGGGGGAAGCCCAGGTTGATGCCGCCGTGCGACGGGTCGAGCCAGCGGGTGGTGACGACCTTGCCGCGGGTGAAGAAGTGGAAGCCCTCGGTGCCGTGGGCGTGGGTGTCGCCGAACAGCGAGTTCTTCCAGCCCCCGAAGGAGTAGTAGGCCATCGGGACCGGCACCGGCACGTTGATGCCGATCATCCCGACCTCGACCTCGTTCTGGAAGCGCCGCGCCGCACCGCCGTCGTTGGTGAAGATGGCGGTGCCGTTCCCGTACGGGTTGGCGTTGATCAGCTCGACGGCGTCGGCGTAGGTGTCCACCCGGACCACCGAGAGCACCGGGCCGAAGATCTCGTCGGTGTAGATGCTCATGTCCGTGGTGACGTTGTCGAACAGCGTCGGGCCCACGAAGAACCCGGACCCGTCCGCGTCGAACTCCCCCTGCCGCCCGTCGACCACCAGCGTGGCGCCCGCCGACTCACCCGCGTCGATGTAGCCCGACACGCGCTCCTGCGCCGCCGAGGTCACCAGCGGGCCCATGTCGCAGCCCCGCCGCCCGTCGCCGGTGCGCAGCGCGACCGCCCGCTCCTTGATCTTCGACACCAGCTCGTCGGCGATGTCGCCCACCGCGACCAGCGCGGAGATCGCCATGCAGCGCTCACCCGCCGAGCCGAACCCGGCGTTGATCGCCTGGTCCGCCGCCAGGTCCAGGTCCGCATCCGGCAGGACCACCATGTGGTTCTTCGCCCCACCCAGCGCCTGCACCCGCTTGCCGTGCGCCGTGCCCGTCTCGTACACGTAGCGGGCGATCGGGGTCGACCCCACGAAGCTGATCGACTTGACGTCCGGGCTGGTCAGCAGGGCGTCGACCGCGGTCTTGTCGCCGTTGAGCACGTTGAACACGCCGTCGGGCAGCCCCGCCTCCTTCCACAGCTCCGCGATCCACAGAGCGGCGGTCGGGACCTTCTCCGACGGCTTGACCACCACGGTGTTGCCCGCGGCGATCGCGACCGGGAAGAACCACATCGGCACCATGGCCGGGAAGTTGAACGGCGAGATGATCCCCACGACGCCCAGCGGCTGGCGGATCGAGGCCACGTCCACGCTCGTCGAGGCGTTCTCCGTGGCCGAGCCCTTCAGCAGGTGCGGGGCGCCACAGGCGAACTCCACGACCTCCTGACCGCGCGCCACCTCGCCCGCGGCATCGGAGAGCACCTTGCCGTGCTCGGAGGTGATGATCTCCGCCAGCTCGCCGGCGCGGGCGTCGAGCAGCTCCCGGAACGTGAACAGGATCCGGGTCCGCTTGGCCAGCGAGGTGTCCCGCCACTTCGGGAACGCGGCCTTGGCGGCGGCGATGATCTCGGCCGCCTCCTCCTCCGAGGCCAGCGGCAGCGACGCGGTGACCTCACCGGTGGCGGGGTTCGTCACGTCCGAGAACCGGCCGGACTTGCCATCGACCTTCTGGCCGTTGGCCCAGTGGTACAGCGTGTTCGTCATTGTTTCCCCAAGAGAATCGACACAGATCAGGTGCTGGGCCGCAGGAACGACTTCTGGGTCGCCTTGTGCTCGTCGTAGACCTTGCGCGCGGAACGGGTCGACTCGAGCTCCGACACCGCGCTGACCGGGACGTCCCACCAGGACTCCGAGTCCGGAGCGCCGATCAGCGGATCGGTCTCCACGTAGATCACCGTGCTGTCCGTGGCCTTCTTGGCCTCGGCGATCGCCGCCGCGAAGTCCTCCGGGGTCTTCGTGCGGATCACGCGCAGGCCGAAGCTCTCCGCGTTCGTGGCCAGGTCCAGCGGGAGGACCCCGCCGTCCAGCCGGCCCGTCTCGGCGTTGCGGTAGCGGTACTTCGTGCCGAAGCGCTGCGAGCCGAGCGACTCGGACAGCGAGCCGATCGACGCGAAGCCGTGGTTCTGCACCAGGACGGTGATGACCTTGATGCCCTCCTGCACCGCCGTGGCGAGCTCGGTGGCCATCATCAGGTAGGACCCGTCGCCGACCATGACGAAGACGTCCCGGTCGGGGCAGGCCAGCCGGACGCCGAGGCCGCCCGCGACCTCGTAGCCCATGCAGGAGTAGCCGTACTCCACGTGATAGCCCTTGGCGTCCCGGGTCTGCCAGAGCTTGTGCAGGTCGCCGGGCATCGAGCCGGCGGCGCACACCACGACGTCACGGGGGTCGGACAGCTCGTTGACCATCCCGATGACCTCGTTCTGGGTCAGCAGGCCGCCCGCCCCGTTGGCCGGGATCTCGGGCTCGTAGACGGACTTCACCGTCTCCGTCCAGATCCGGTCGAGCTCGGCGTACTGCGCCCGGTACTCGGAAGTGACCGAGTAGCCCTCGACCAGCGGGAGCAGGGCCTCGAGGGTCTCCCGGGCGTCCGCCAGGACCGACGCGCCGGAGTGCTTGACGGCGTCGATCGGCGCCACGTTGACGTTCACGAACTTCACGTCGGGGTTCTGGAACGCCGTGCGACTGGCGGTGGTGAAGTCCGAGTACCGGGTGCCGATGCCGATCACGACGTCGGCGTCCTTGGCGATGGCGTTCGCCGCGGTGGTGCCCGTGGAGCCGATGGCGCCCAGGCACTGCGGGTGGTCGAACACCACCGTGCCCTTGCCCGCCTGACTCTGCCCGACGGGGATGCCGGTGGCCTCGGCGAACGCGGCGAGCGCCGCCGTCGCACCCGAGTAGTGGACGCCGCCGCCGGCGACGATCACCGGGCGCTCCGCGCTCCGGATGATCTCCGCGGCGCGGGCGACGGCCGACTTCTCCGGCACCGGCCGGGCCACGTGCCAGACCCGCTTGGCGAACAGCTCGACCGGCCAGTCGTGCTCCTGCGCCTGGACGTCCTGCGGGAAGCAGACGGTCACGGCGCCGGTCTCGACCGGGTCGGTCAGGACCCGCATCGCCGACAGCAGGGCCGCGGGCAGCTGCTCCGGCCGCCAGACGCGGTCGAAGTACTTGGAGACCGGGCGGAAGGCGTCGTTGACCGTGACGTCGCCGGCGTACGGGAGCTCGAGCTCCTGCAGCAGCGGCGAGGCCGCGCGGTCGGCGAAGGTGTCCGCGGGCAGCAGCAGCACCGGGATGCGGTTGATCGTGGCGAGCGCGGCGCCGGTGACCATGTTGGTCGCGCCCGGGCCGACGCTCGACGAGACCGCCCAGGTCTGCAGCCGGTCCTTCATCCGCGCGTAGGCGACGGCGGTGTGCACCATGGCCTGCTCGTTGCGGCCGAGCACGTACGGAAGCGCGCCCGGCTCCAGCAGCTCGGCCTGCAGCAGCGCCTGGCCGAGGCCGGCGACGTTGCCGTGACCGAAGATGCCGAAGCAGCCCTCGAAGAGCTTCCGCTCGACGCCGTCACGCTCGCTGTACTGCGCCGCGAGGAACTTCACCGTGGCCTGCGCGACGGTGAGCCGAACCGTGGACATCACTGGCCTCCGAGGCGGGAGTCGATCGCCTGGTCGGCCCACGTGTCGCGGATCCAGGCCTGGTCGGGGTGGTCGGTGATGAGCCAGGCGCGCTCGTCGCCGGGGCCGGCCATCACGTTCAGGTAGTACATGTCGTGCCCGGGCGCGGCGGCGCACGGACCGTGCCAGCCCCACGGGATGAGCACGGTGTCGCGGTCGTGGACCTCGACCATGATGTCGATCTCGTGGCCCGGCGAGCTGCTCGTGCGGTGGAAGCCGAGGCCGGGCTGGCCGGCGGGGCCGGGCGCGATCTCGAAGTAGTAGATCTCCTCGAGCTGCGACTCGTGCGGGCCCGCCTCGTCGTGCTTGTGCGCGGGGTAGCTCGACCAGTTGCCGCCGGGGGTGACGACCTCGCAGGCGATGATCGAGCCGGCCTCGAAGGAGCCGACGGTGCCGAAGTTGCGCACCTGGCGGCTGGCCTGGCCGGCACCGCGCAGCTCCACCGGCACGTCGGCCTTCGGCCCGTACCGGAAGGGCAGCTCCTGCTCGCACTGCGCGCCGCACAGGGCGAACCGGCCGCCGGCCTCCGACGCGATCGTGACCGTGGAGCGGATCGGCAGGTAGGAGACGTCCGTCGGGCCCTCGAAGACGTTCGCCCGGCCCTGCAGAGTGTGGGTCTCGCCGCCGAGGGAGACGGTGGCGGAGCCGGACAGCGGCACCACGAACATCTCCTCGGTGCCGGTCTCGAGGGTCCGCGACCCGCCCGCGGGCAGGTTCACGATGCGCAGGCTGGAGTGCTCCCAGCCCGCGGACTTGGGGGTGACCTCGAGCTCGTAGCCGTCGGCGGCACCGGTGCCGGCGGGGATGTACAGCTCGCGCTGCACCGATGATTCCTTCGCGAGCTCGGTCATGCGGCGACGACCTCCTTCGGCCGGACCAGGGAGACGGCGGTGTCGACGGCGGTCGCGACGTCGTCGTCCGCGGGGTAGAGCAGTGCGCGGCCGACGATCAGGCCCCGCACCGAGGGCAGCTCCAGCGCGGCCTTCCAGGAGGCGTAGGTCTCCTCGGGCGCGCCCGTCGGGTCGCCGCCGAGCAGCAGCGTCGGCAGGGTCGTGGCCTCCATGACCCGCTCCATGCCGTCGACCACGGGCAGCTTCATCCAGGTGTAGGCGCTGGAGGCGCCCAGGCCCTGCGCGATGTGCACCGACTTCACGACGGCCTCGGTGGACAGGTCGTTGACCACCCGCCCGTCGACCCGGCGGGAGAGGAAGGGCTCGACCATCGCGACGATCCCCGCGCGGTTCGCGTCGGTGACGACGTGTGCGCAGGTCTCGAGGGTGTTGACGGTGGCCGGGTCGTCGAGGTCGATGCGGGTGAGCATCTTGATGGCCTCGAAGCCCGCCTCGGCCGTGCCGGCCACGTCGTAGCCGGTCATCCGGTCGTCCATCTCGAAGACCGAGCCGGCCAGGCCGCCGCGGTTCATCGAGGAGACGACGACCTTGCCCTCCAGGGCGCCCAGCAGCAGCAGGTCCTCGAGGATGTCGGCGGTGGCGAGCACGCCGTCGACACCCGGCCGGCCGAGCGCGGTGACCAGGCGGTCGAGCAGCTCGGGGCGGCTGGCCATGGCGTCGGAGCGGCCGCGGGCACCCAGCGCGCCACGGGCCGGGTGGTCGGCGGCGACGATCATGAGCCGGCCGTCGGCGGGGACGAACGGGCGGCGCCGGCGGTTCTTCAGCAGCGACGTGATCCGCTGCGGCTCGAAGGTCCGGATGTCCCGGATCTCGTCGTGGTTCCGGGCGAAGGTCACGCGGTCACCTTCTCGTTGCGGGCCTCGTTGGGGTCGCCGCCGGCGAGGAGGACGTCGATCTCCTCGGCCGTCGGCATGGCGGTGGAGCACTCCAGGCGGGACGCGACGATCGCGCCGGCGGCGTTGGCCCGGCTGAGCACCTTCTCCAGCGGCCAGCCGGCCAGCAGGCCGTGGGCCAGCGAGCCGCCGAAGCTGTCGCCGGCGCCGAGGCCGTTGTACGGGGTGATCGGGATCGGCGGGGAGACGACGCGCTCGGTGCGGCTCTTCGCCAGTACGCCCTTCGGGCCCTGCTTGACGATGGCCAGCTCCACGCCCGCGTCGAGCAGCGCGTCGGCCGCCCTCTCCGGGTCGGTCTCGCCGATCGCGACCTCGCACTCCTCGCGGTTGCCGACGGCCACGGTGACCTGGCCGAGGATCTTCTGGATCTGCTCGGTGGCCGCGGCCGGGGTCTCCCAGAACATGGGGCGGTAGTCGAGGTCGAGCACCGTGGGACGGCCGTCGCGCGCGGCGAGCACCTCGTGGTGGGCGCCGCGGCTGGGCTCCTCGGACAGTCCGGTCACGGAGAGCCACAGCAGCTCGGCGTCGCGAACGGCGTCGAGGTCGATGTCCGCGGCCGTGACCTGCAGGTCCGGGGCCTTCGGCTTGCGGTAGAAGTACAGCGGGAAGTCGTCCGGCGGGAAGATCTCGCAGAACGTGACCGGCGTCGGGTACTCGTGGTTGGTCACGACGTGCTCGTCGCTCACCCCGAGCCGGCGCAGCTCCTGCCGGACGTAGCGACCGAACGGGTCGTCGCCGACCCCGGTGACGATGGCGGTCCGCCGGCCGAGCCGCGCGGCGGCGACGGCGACGTTGGCGGTGGTGCCGCCCAGGAACTTGCCGAAGGACTCGACGTCCTCCAGGCCCACCCCGACCTGCAGGGGATAGATGTCCACCCCGGCGCGCCCGAAGGTCAACACCTCTGCTGGTTCGCTCATCGAGTCCTCTTCGACGTCTCGTTACGCGCTGTCCGACGGCTTCGAAACTACGTGCCCCTCGGTACTTTGTCTATACATAGTTACGTACTCACTTGTAGCCTCGTCCGCATGGAGGACACCCCCGTCGCGTTCGCGGTCGAGCTGGACCGGACCAGCCCGGTCCCGCTCTACCACCAGCTCGCGCTGGCGATCGAGCGCGCGATCGAGACCGGGGTCCTCAAGCCCGGCGATCGCCTGGAGAACGAGGTGGCGCTCACCGCCCGGCTCGGCCTCGCCCGGCCGACGGCGCGGCAGGCGATCCAGGAGCTGGTGAACCGCGGGATGCTGGTGCGGAAGCGGGGCGTCGGCACCCAGGTCGTGCAGCCGCACGTGCGCCGCGAGGTGCGGCTGACCAGCCTGTTCGACGACCTCGCCGCCGAGGGGCGGGTGCCCGGGACCGAGCTGCTGTCGCTGGACGAGTGCGGCGCCGAGGAGGTGCCGGAGCCGCCGGGGTTGCCGGCCCGTCTGACCCGGATCCGGCGCCTGCGCAGCGCCGACGGGGTGCGGCTGGCGATCCTCACCAACTACCTGCCCGAGCGCTTCACCGTCGCCGGCCCGGACCTGGAGCGCACCGGGCTGTACGCGCTACTGCGGGCGCAGGGCGCGAGCTTCCGGATCGCGCACCAGAGCATCGGGGCGCGGCTGATGACCGAGGCGGAGGCGACCCTGCTCGGCGAGGAGGAGCCGGCGGCGTGCGTGACGGTCCGCCGCTCGGTCTACGACGACACCGGCGCCTTCGTGGAGACGGGCACGCACGTCTACCGCGCCTCCCAGTACACCGTGCGCACGTCGCTGGTGGTGTAGCGCCGGCGGCCGAGTGGGACATCAGCGCTCTCGCCGGGCCTCGGAACAGCACCGACGTCCCGCTCCCGGTTGCGGCGGCCGGCCACGACCTGGCCGCGGGCGTCGCCAGAGGCGTCACCTTCCGGCGGAAGCCTCAGCGCGCGGCGCACTCCGCGCAGCGGCCCCAGAACACGAGCTCGGCCTCGTCGATCTCGAAGCCCTCCTGGGGTCCCGCCTCCAGGCAGGGCGCGGATCCGACGGCGCACGGCACGTCCCGAACCCGCCCGCACACGCGGCACACCAGGTGGTGGTGGTTGTCGCCGTGCTGGAGCTCGAAGCGGGTGGCCGAGCCGGCGGGCTCGATGCTCCGCACCAGCCCGACGCGACGCAGGTCCTCGAGCACGTTGTAGAGGCCCTGCCGGGACAGTTCGGACACCGCCGACGGCCCGGCGGCCGCCCCCGCCCGCGCCACGACCTCGGCCACCTCGACGGCCGTGGAGTGCGGCCGATCCGCGAGAGCGTGCAGCACCGCCCGCCGGTGCGGCGTGCTGCGCAGCCCCTTCTCCCGGAGCAGGGCGGTGAGGTCATTCATGCAGGTGAGGCTACCCCAACACTTTGGATGCGGTCACTAACTTGACCAGCATCACAACTTGACAGGGTCCAAAGTAGGGTAAAAATGAATCATGACCGCCACGAACACCACCACCAGCGCCCCCGCCGCCTTCCGTCCCTTCACCGCCTCGCCCGAGCTCGAGGCGAACCTGCAGAAGGTGCTCGTCGACCTGGTCGCTCTGCACCTCGAGGGCAAGCAGTTCCACTGGAACGTCGTCGGGTCGAACTTCCGCGACCTCCACCTGCAGCTCGACGAGATCGTCGAGGTCGCCCGCGAGCACAGCGACACCATCGCCGAGCGGATGCGCGCGCTCTACGCGGTGCCGGACGGCAGCCCGCGGACCGTCGCCGAGACGACCTCGCTGCCCCGTCAGCTGACCGGCGAGCAGGACACCACCGCCGCCGTCAACGCGATGAGCGAGCTCCTCTACCGCACCGCGGCCACCGCGCGCGAGGTGCACGACGCCGTCGACGCCGAGGACCCCTCGACCGCCGACCTGCTGCACGCGCTGATCGTCGACCTGGAGAAGCAGGCCTGGATGCTCAGCTCGGAGAACCGGCGCGCCTGAGCGACCCGGGCGCGACGGGCGGCTGCGGCCGGATCCCTTCGGGGGTCCGGCCGCGTCCCGTTCTCGGGGTCGTCCGTAACGTCCGGATCGGCCGGAGCGTGATCTCTCCGGAGAGGTCTGCACGGGGGTGGTCGACGTGATGTTCGGACGGCGCAGGCGCGCGGCGGCGGTGCAGATCCGCACGGACCGGGAGGTGTACCGGCCCGGCGACACGGTCCGGGCCCGGGTGCGGCTCACGCCGGGCACCGACCTGCCGGACCCCGAAATCGTCGTCGCGCTCCTGCACGCCGACAGCGTCAGCGAGAGCGGCAGCAGCTGGACCGACTCCTGGGCGGTCGACGGCCGGTACGTCTTCGAGGGCCGCTCCCTGCGCGCCGGCGAGGCCGTCGAGGTCGTCGTCGACCTCCAGGTCCCCGACCGCAGCGTGCCCTTCCCCGAGACCGACGACGACCCGCTCGTCGACGATCCTGACGACTACCGCTACGAGATCCTCCGCTCCGAGGTGTGGGGCGCCCCGACCAGCACCGGCAAGGCGCTGCGCTCGGAGTGGTTCGTGCAGGTGATCGCCCCGGGTACGGACGAGCGCCACGCGATCACGGTCCTCGCCGTCGGCGGCCCGGTCGAGGCCGCGACCGAGCCCCGCGGCGACTCGGACCGGCTGGCCCGCATCACGCTCGACGGGCTGCCGCAGCGCTCGGTCCCCGCCGGCGCCACGCTGACCGGCCGGCTGCGCGTCGACGCCCGCACCGAGCTCGACGCCCGGGCGCTGCGCGTGGACCTGCTGCTGGTCGAGACCCGGGCCGACCGGGTGCTCACCGCCGAGCGCAGGGCGGGTGCGACGGTGTCCGGGCCGGTGACGCTCGGCCCCGGCGCACCCCGCGACCTGCCGTTCTCGCTGACCCTGCCACCGGACCTCACGCCGTCGATCACCACCGAGTCGTGGGCCGTCGGCTGGGTCCTGCACGGCGTCGTCGACCTGCCCCTGCGTGAGGACGCCGTCGGCAAGCGGGTGATCGCGGTGCACGACCCGCGTGCCTGACCGCCCGATCGGGTACTGCTCCCGGCCTCGGAGAAACGGGGTCCCGCCCGTCGTCGATCTTCCCCGTGGACGGCGCACGTGAGGGAGTTCGGCAGTGCAGGTTCGGAACGGGTCGGGGGCCCTCGGCGAGCAGCAGGGGACGGAGGCCCGGGTACCCGCACCCCGGGAGCCCGCGACCGGACCCCTCCGGGTCCGCCGCTCGTCCCTCGTCGCCGAGATCGCCGTCGCGGCGGTGCCCCTCGTGCTGCTCTCCCTGACGGTCGTCACCTACCCCTTCCGCGGTGACCACGCGATCTTCTCCCTGATCGGCCGGCAGGTCCTGCACGGCGAGACGCTGTACACCGACCTGTGGGACGTCAAGCAGCCCGGCGTCTTCCTCTGGTACGGCCTGGCCGACGCGCTCGGGCTCGGCGAGACCGGCGCCCGGCTGCTCGACGTGCTCGCCGCCGTCGCGTTCGGGGCCTGCGTGTGGGTGCTGCTGCGCCGCCGGACCACCACGCCGTGGGTGCGCCGCCGGCTCCCCGTGCTGGCCACCGGCGTCCTGCTGGCCTCCGCGGGCCCGGGTGACTTCGGCCAGCTCGAGATGCTCTGCCTGGTCCCCGCGGTGGGCGCGTTCGCGCTGGTCGCGGCGGACCCTGCGCGGACTTCGGGCCGGCGGCGGACGGTGGGCGCCGCGCTGTGCGTCGGCGTGGTCGGGGTGTTCAAGCTGCCGCTCGCCGCCGTCACGGGGCTCGCACTGCTCGTGTTCCTCGCTCTGCGGCTGCGCGGGCGCGCCCGGGTCGTCGCCGTGCCGGTGGTCGTCGTCGCGGCCCTGGTCCCGGTGCTGCTGGTGCTGGCCTGGCTGGCCGCCCGCGGCGCCGGCGGTGCGGCCGTGCACGTCTGGCTGGTCGACGCCGTGGACATGGGCGCCGCACACGGCTCCCGCTCCCCCGCCCGGCTGCTCGAGGGGCTCGGCCGGTATCTCCTCTGGAGCGCGCCCGTCGTGCTCCTCGCGGGATGGCGGCTCGCGACCACGGTGCGCCGCCGGGACCCGCTCGACCTCGCGATGGTTGCCTTCGCAGTGCTCCACACCGCGTCGGTCGCGGCGCAGTTCGGCTGGTGGTACCAGTGGTACTTCCTGTCCGCGCCGCTGGTCGTGCTGTCCCTGCGCGGGCTCGACGACCTCGCGCCGCGGCTCGCCCGCGGCCCGCGGCGGGGCCGGGTGGTCGTCCTGCTGGCGGTGGCCTGCCTGCCGATGCTCGCGCACGTCGCGAGCTGGACCGTCCCGGCCGTGCTCGACGGCGGCGGGGTCACCGCGGCGAGCCGGGCGCGGATCGACGAGCGGGTGGCGGGCTACGACACGATCCGGGGCGAGATCGCCGCCGCCGGGGTCCGGCCCGGCGACAGCCTCTTCGTCCTCGGCGACCCGCTCTACCACCTGCTGGCCGGTGAGCCGCTGGTCGTGCGCACCAACGGCTGGGACTACGACCTCATGGCCGACCGGCAGTGGCGGGAGCTGGCCGGAGAGGTCGCGGCCGCCCGGCCGAGCGTCGTGCTGGTCGACGACCAGGCCGCGGGCTGGCTCGCCGAGCGCGGCCCGGACCTGCGGGCGGTGCTGGCGCGGGACTACACGCCGGTCCGGTCCGGTCCTGAGGGCACCTGGTACCGGCTGCGCTGACCCACGAGCGCCGCGACCTGCGCATCGACGGGCGCAGCCCCGAGCCGGTTGTCGATCTCGTGGTGCGGCGCGGGCGGCGGCTCGTCCGGGCGCATCCGGGCCACGAAGGCGTCGAAGTCCGCGAGCTTGCCCGTGTCCCGCGGCGAGCCGCGCCGCTCCAGGCGTTCCCGCAGGGTCGCGCGGTCCGAGCGCACCCAGACCAGCCGCACGTCGTCGCCGCCGAGCTCGGCCACCCACCGCCGCCAGCGGTCCGGGTCGCGGATCTGCCCCGTGAAGGGGCCGGAGAGCAGCACCGGGCAGCCGTGCCCGCGGATCTCCCGGGCGGTGGCGGTGAGCCCGGCGTACTCGTGGACCTTGATCGCCGTGTCGTACCAGGGCCCCTCGCGCTCGCCCGGCGGACGGCCCGCGGCGGCCAGGGTCGCGGCCACGAAGTCCCCGTAGAGCGTGTCCTTGTCCAGCAGCGCCGGGACGGGGTCGAGGGCGACGAGCAGGGCCTCGGCGACCGTCGTCTTGCCCGCGCCGGGCGCCCCGGCGACCACCCAGACCGTCGCGGCCGTCGTGCCCATGGGTCCACCGTGCACGATCGCCGCCGGTGGGGCCAGGATCTCTCCGTGCCCCGCGACCCGATCGGCCCGGCCACCGTGCCCGGCGCCTTCGACGACCACGCCGCCTCGTACGACCGGCTGGTCGGCCGCAACCCCGGCTACCACGAGCACCTGCGGCTGTCGGCCCGCCGGCTCACACGACGGTCGGCTCCGCCTCGGTGCGCCACCGGGCCGCGGCTGCTGGACCTGGGCTGCGGGACGGGGGCGTCGACGGCGGCGCTGCTCGCCGCCGCCCCGGACGCCGAGATCGTGGCCGTCGACGGCTCGGCGGAGATGATCGCCGAGGCGCGGCGCAAGGACTGGCCGGACCGCGTGAGGTTCGTGCACTCCCGGCTGGAGGACCTGCCCGCGACCGGGATCACCGGTCCGTTCGACGGCATCCTGGCCGCTTACCTCGTGCGCAATCTCCCCGACCGGGACACCGGCCTGCGGGCGATGCACGACCTGCTCGCGCCGGGCGCCCCGATCGCGGTGCACGAGTACTCGGTGCGGGACAGCCTGCGCGCGCGGGCGATCTGGACGGCCGTCTCCTGGGGGATCATCATCCCGATGGGCCGCCGGGTCACGGGCTCGGCCGACCTCTACCGCTACCTCTGGCGGAGCGTCCTGGATTTCGACGGCGCCGGGCGGCTCGCCACGCGGATGCGCGAGGCCGGGTTCGCGGAGGTCCGCGTGGAGCCGGTGACCGGCTGGCAGCGCGACGTCGTGCACACGTTCCTCGGCCGCCGCCCGGTCTGACGCTCACGCCCGGTCGGTGATCGCCTCCCCGCCCTCGGCGTGCGAGGCGCAGTGGGCGCAGCAGAAGAACGCGCCCCCGGCCTGCACCCCGTGCCCGATGATCGTGCAGCCGCAGTGCTCGCAGACCGGCGCCATCCGGTGGATCGCGCACTCGAAGCTGTCGAACACGTGCACCGCGCCCTGGGCGTGCACCTCGAAGGACATGTCGTAGTCGTTGCCGCAGACCTCGCACTCGGCCACCACGCACTCCTCTCCTCGACGGAGCCCCTCGACTACCCGTCCACGTCCGGCCGAAGCACGCCGCTCGCCGTCGCGCAGAGCGACCGCCGTGCGGCGGACGGCGACGACGGACCACCGGCGTGCCCGCGACCCCGCTGCGCCGGATCCCGCACCTCCCCGCTGTGGTTAGGTGCAGCCGGAAGACGGTCACGGGAGGTGGCGATGACGCAGGCGGACGGCGGGCGCCGCGCGGCGGCCCGGACGACCGATCCGGTGCTGCTCGGCAGGATCCTGCGCAACCTGGTGAGCAACGGCCTGAAGTTCACCGAGCGCGGCGAGGTGCGGGTCCGGGCGGGCCTGGACCGGGAGGACGGGGAGGTGGAGGTCCGGGTGAGCGACACCGGGATCGGCATCCCCGCCGAGCACCAGCAGCGGGTGTTCGAGGAGTTCTACCAGGTCCGCGGGCATCTGCAGGCCGCCAGCGGCGGCACCGGCCTCGGGCTGCCGTACGCGCGGCGGCTGGCCGCGATCCTCGGCGGCTCGCTGGAGATGGAGAGCGAGCCGGGCCGCGGGACCGTGCTGACCCTGCGCCTGCCCGGGCGGCCGGCGGGCGAGGCGGCGGCGGACGTCGTGCCGCTCGGCCGCGTGCTCGTCGTCGACGACGACCCGGCGGTGCGGGCGCTGCTGCGGCGGATCGTCGAGGGCCTCGATGGCGAGGTCACCGAGGCGGCGTCGGGGCCGGAGGCGCAGCGCGCCCTCGGGGCCGGGGTCCCGGACCTCGTGCTGCTCGACCTGGACATTCCCGCGCCGACCGGCTCCGAGGTCCTCGCCGGGATGCGCGCGGACCCTGCCCTCGCCGCCGTCCCGGTCGTGGTGGTCACCGCCGCGCAGCTCGACGACGCGCGGCGGCGGGACCTGGGCCGGACCGCCGCCGTCGTCGACAAGGCGCAGCTGTCCGGGCCGGTGCTGGTGGCGGCGGTCGGCGCCGCCCGCGACCTGGTCGGGAGCGCCCCGTGACCGGCCCGGTGCCGAGCACCGAGGTGGTCGACGGGACCACGATCCTCGTGGTCGACGACAACGCCGGGAACCGGTACGTCGCCGCCAGCTGGCTGCGCCGCGCCGGGTACCGCGTGGTGGAGGCCGCGACCGGGACGGAGGCGCTGGACCGGGTGGCCTCCGAGCCGATCGACGTCGTGGTCCTCGACGTCGGGCTGCCCGACATGAGCGGCTTCGAGGTGTGCGAGCGGATCAAGACCGATCCCGTGCTCGCCCGTCCGGTGATCCATCTGTCCGCCACCGCCGTCCGCGGTGAGGACCGGGCCCAGGGCCTGACCCGCGGCGCCGACGCCTATCTCGTCGAACCCGTGGAGCCGGACGAGCTGCGCGCCACGGTGTGGTCGGTGCTGCGTTACCACCGCGCCCGCGAGGCGGCGGAGCGGCTCGCGGCACGGCTGGCCGGGCTCAGCCGCGCGACCATGGCGATGAACGCCGCCGTCGACTTCGACGAGCTGGCCACCACGATCGCGTCCGGCGCGGCCGCCCTGGCGCAGGTGCCGGCCGCCGCCCTGGTCGCGGCATCGGACCGGACCGTGCGCCGGGCCGTCGTCGACCCGGCCGACCCGGAGGACGACCTCCCGCGCTGCGACGCCGTGCCGCCGCGGCTGCTCGACCGGCTCGCCGGCACGCTGCCCGACGGGCCGGTCGCCGTGTCCTGGGCCGAGGCGGTGGGCAGCGGCGAGGCCGACGGGCCGGCGTCGGCCCTGCGGTTCGGGTTCCGGTCCGGCCGCGTCGCGATCGTGCTCCGGACCCCCGAGCTGTCCACGGAGCTGCGCGACCTGCTGGCCCATCTGGGCAACGCGGCGGCGCTCGCCGTCGACTCGCTGCAGCTCTACGTCGAGGAGCACACCCTCGCCCTGACCCTGCAGCGCGCGTTCCTGCCCAGCGCCCCGGCCGCCCCGCCCGGGGTGGAGGTCGCGGTGCGGTACGTGCCGGCGGCGCAGAACACCGAGATCGGCGGGGACTTCTACGAGGTCGTCGAGCTCGGTGAGGGGCGGCTGCTCCTGGCCATCGGGGACGTCTCGGGCCACTCGATCCACGCCGCGACGATCATGGTCGAGCTCCGGCACGCGCTGCGGGCCTACGCCGTGGAGGGGCACGGCCCGTCGGCGATCCTCAACCGGCTCGAAACCATGCTGCGCCAGTACCACCCGCGCGAGTTCGCCACGGTCTGCGTGATGGTCCTCGACGCCGCGCGGGACGTCGTCACCGTCGCCAACGCCGGGCACCTCGCCCCGCTGCTCGCCTCCCCCGAGGGCACGGTCCCGCTCGCCGCGCACGGTCCGATGCTGGGCCTGCGCCGCGCGCACGGGGAGGACTCGGCGCTCGCCCTGCCTCCGCGCTGGACGCTCGTGCTCTACACGGACGGGCTGGTGGAGAAGCGGGGCGTGGACCTCGACGCGGCCCTCGAGGACCTGCGCGCGGCGGTGTCCGTGGACCCCGCCCCCGAGGAGCTGGGCGACCGGCTGCTCGGCCGGTTCGCCGGCGTCCGCGAGGACGACATCGCGCTGCTGATCCTGCGGGGCGGCGTCGCCTGACGGCGGCCAGCCGCGCGGCCTCGCCGGGGGACCGATGCTCGAGGAGCGGCCCGTCCGCGGCGGGCTCCCGGCTCCAGGCCTGCGCGTCCGGCGGATCGCCGACGGGTTGCGGACCGGGCCGGACCGGGACGGTCACCATCAGGCGTCCCCGAGCGCCGCCGACCGGGAGAGGTACAGCGCGAGGGTGCGGTCCATGCCGGTGATCTGCAGCGGGCGCAGCACCCGGCGCGAGTCCGCGACCACGCGCAGCGCGACACCGCGCTCCTCCGCGCCGCGCTGGGCGAGGGCGACCGCGGTCAACCCGACCGAGGTGAAGAAGTCGACGCCGGTCAGGTCCAGGACGAGGACCGCCGGCAGGGCCTCGAGCTCCGCCTGCAGGGTCTCGTCCAGTCCGGCGGCGGTGACGAGGTCGATCTCGCCGGCGATGGCCACCACCGTGGTGCGGTCGAGGTGCTCGATGTGGACCGTCAGCGCCTCGTCGTCCGGCCCGGCGCGCAGGAGTGGGTTGATCTCGGCCGTGGTGCGCCGTTCCTGCATCGTCCGCCCTTCACCCGCCCCGACGCCGCGGGGCGATCCGTCCGGCGGGCCGGCACACACGACGTGATCCGGTCCCTCTGCCCCGGTCGGAGGCTACGCGCCCGTGCCGCCCGCCTCCAACGGGAGCACACCCGCCGCCGGACCTCACAGCCGGGCCGCGCCGAGTGGAGCAACGGAGTGGTCGGCTCGGCCGCCGGGGACGAGGCCGGTGGCGCACCGCACCCCTCGAACGGTGGCCGACCGGCCCGGCGCAGAGTCTTGAACGGCGTTCAGTATCGGCGCACGCCCCAACCTAGTAGCGTGCGCGCCGTCATGACGCGGAGGGTGCGGCTGGACGTCGAGACGCGGCGCGAGCAGCTGCTGGCGGCGGGCATCGCCCTGTTCGGCTCGCGGCCCTACGCCGAGGTCGAGATCGCCGACATCGCCCGTGCCGCCGCCGTCTCCCGCGGCCTGCTCTACCACTACTTCCCGGACAAGCGGAGCTTCTTCGCCGCCGTCGTCGGGCGCCAGGTCGCCGAGCTCGCGCACGCCACCCGCACCGACCCCGCCGACCCGCCCGGCGTGCGCCTGCGCGCCGGCGTCGACGCCTACTTCGACTTCATCGAGGCCCACCCGCAGTGGTACCGCTCGCTGTACCGCAGCACGGCCAACGCCGACGACGTCGTCCGCCGGCTCCTCGACGAGGCCCACTCGAACCAGGCGCACGCGATCCTGTCGCTCTTCCCCGACGTCGACCCCGCCCCCGTCCAGCGCCTCGCCGTGCGCAGTTGGATCGCCTTCCTCGCCAGCGCCGGCATCGGCTGGCTCGAGGGCGTACACGCCTCGCGGGACGAGGTGCGGGAGATGTGCTGCGCCGCGCTCCTCGCGGCCCTGGGCCTCGAGGACACCTGACGCCGCGGCGGCCGCTCGTGGAGCCCTTTCGGACCACTGTGGCGGGTCCACAGTCGGCGTAACCGCGCCCGCAGACGGCGCAACATGTGCGGTGCACACGGGAAACCTGTCGGTAACCCGGTTCGATGGGCTCGGGTCGGCGCGCTCCCTCCGCAACCGCCTGCCCACTCCGTGTCGCCGCCGAAAGGGCATGTCGATGGGTTCCCCGACGGGCTCCGGCCCGATCCGCGCCAGGACGGACACCGGAGCCTCGGACGGGCGGCCCACACCAGAGGTCATGGCGGCGGTGCAGCGGTCCTGCCGGGCCGTGGCGGACCGGCCGGAGCGGCTGGCCGAGGTGTTCTACGCGCACCTGTTCGAGATGGCGCCGTGGGCGCGGTCGATGTTCGCCGTGGACATGACCGAGCAGATGCAGAAGATGACCGCGACACTGCTCGCGGCGATCGAGCAGCTGACCACGTCGGACACGGCCGACCTCGAGGTGCTGCTGCACCGGATGGGCGCCGAGCACTACGTCCGGTACGGGGTCGAGCCGAAGCACTACCTCTACATCGCGCACGCGCTGACCAGGGCCGTCCGGGACGTGGCGGGGTGGGAGTACAGCGGCCACCTCAGCTCGTGCTGGGTGTGGCTGAGCGAGTGGGTGTGCCGGCACATGATCGCCGGCGCCCGCGAGGCGATCGCCGAGCAGGACCCCGTCGAGGACGACGCCGGCTGGCGCCTGAGCGAGCGCGCCACCGCCGCCGCGATCCCGTCCCCGCGCGCGGCGCCCGTGGCGCGCGACCAGCCGAGGCACGCCAGACGCCTCTTCCGGACCCGGGGCTGAGCCGACCCGGAGCACCGGCCCGCCGGGGACACCCGGCCCGCCGGACGCCGGCCCGCCCGCGATCCCGCACGGACGAAGGACAGACCGCATGCCCGCCCTGTTCGACACGAGCAGAGCCGACCTCACCCCGCCCCGCCAGGCGAACCGGCGAGCAGGCGCGCCGGCGACCGCCTGTCCCCATCTGCATGCCACGGGTCACCCGACGGAGCGGGACGACGGGGCCGCCGCCGTCGACCCGGACGCCGCCATGGAGTTCCTCGAGCTGCTCCACGCCGAGGCCCCCCAGCCCGTCTCGCCCGCCGCCCGGATGGCCCAGGTCCGCGCGGAGATCGACGCCACCGGCACCTATGAGCACACCCTCGCCGAGCTCACCTTCGGGGCGCGCGTGGCCTGGCGGAACTCGGCCCGCTGCATCGGGCGCCTGTACTGGAACGGCCTCCACGTGCGCGACCGCCGCGCCTGCACCACCCCCGGCGAGCTCGCTGCCGAGTGCGTCGCGCACCTCCGCAGCTGCACCCGCGGCGGGCGCATCCGCTCCACCCTCACGGTCTTCGCCCCCGACCGCCCCGGCCGTCCCGGACCCCGCATCGAGAACGAGCAGCTGATCCGCTACGCCGGCCACCGCCGGCCCGACGGCGGCGTCCTCGGCGACCCCCGCACCGTCGGCCTCACCGACCGCGCCCGGAACCTCGGCTGGCGGCCTGCCGGGCCCGCGGGCCCGTTCGACGTCCTGCCCCTGCTCGTGACCGGGACGGACGGTCGCACCGAGATGCACGCCCTGCCCGCGGACGCCGTGCTCGAGGTCCCGCTGACCCATCCCGACCACCCCTGGTTCGCCGAGCTGGGCCTGCGCTGGCACGCCGTGCCGGCCATCAGCGACATGACCCTCGAGATCGGCGGCGTCCGGTACCCCGCCGCCCCGTTCAACGGCTACTACCTCGGCACCGAGATCGGCGCCCGCAACCTCGCCGACGCCGACCGCTACGACATGCTGCCCGTCCTCGCCGACCGCCTCGGCCTCGACACGAGCCACCCGCGCACGCTG
This sequence comes from Pseudonocardia sp. NPDC049154, assembly GCF_040648315.1. Taxonomy (NCBI): domain Bacteria; kingdom Bacillati; phylum Actinomycetota; class Actinomycetes; order Pseudonocardiales; family Pseudonocardiaceae; genus Pseudonocardia; species Pseudonocardia sp. NPDC049154. Next base: position 70,461 of record NZ_JBEZDN010000016.1, on the reverse strand, counting down.
TGGAAGGACCGGGCGCTGGTCGAGCTCATGGTCGCCGTCCACCACTCCTACGACGCCGCGGGCGTCACGATGGCCGACCACCACACCGAGTCGGAACGCTTCCTCGCCCACCGGGCCCGCGAGCACGGTGCCGGACGCCCCTGTCCCACCGACTGGAGCTGGATCGTCCCGCCGGTGTCCTCCGGCACCACGGCCGTCTTCCACCACTACTACGACCCGGTCGACCCCACCGCCCGCCCCGCCTTCCTGCCGCGCCGGCGCTGATCGCGCACGCGCCAGTCGGGCGGCATCCGGGATTGCCGATGGCGTCCGCGTCGTCGGTCCGGCATGGTCGTGACGTGGCTCACCGTCCGACGGGACGGGACGCCGGACACGAGGAGGCGCCGTGATCGAGCCCTACCAGGTCGTCGGCCTCGTCCCGACGATGCGGGGCATCCGGTACCGCGACGAGATCAAGCGCAACATCGAGCACCTCGGCCACCTGACGAAGGCGGCGTCGTGGCTGTCGGCGATGGCACTGCCGGTCCGCCTGATCACCATCCCCGAGGGCGCGCTGCAGGGCTTCAACGACGAGGTGCTCGACCACGACCACGAGTGGTTCGCCGCCGAGTGTGCGATCGACATCCCGGGCCCGGAGACGGACGCGCTCGGCGCGCTGGCGGCCAAGTGGGACGCCTACGTCATGGCGACCGCGAAGGCGCGGCACCCGGAGTTCCCGGGCCGGTTCTTCAACGTCGGGTTCGCGATCTCCCCGCAGGAGGAGATCGTCCTCGTCCACCACAAGGTGGTGCCGCTGCTCCCGGTCGAGCACTCGGTCACGCCGCACAACGTCTGGGACCGCTGGGTCGAGCTCTACGGCGACGGGCTCGACGCCTTCTACCCGGTCGCGGACACCGAGATCGGGCGGCTCGGCGTGATGATGGCCAACGAGGCGTCGTACCCGGAGAACGCCCGCGGCCTCGCCATGAACGGCTGCGAGGTCGCCTACCGCGGCCCGTACCCGCACCCGCACGCCGGCAACGGCTTCTTCGAGATCCAGAACAGGGCGCGGGCACTGGACAACAACATGTACGTGATCGGGAACCAGGTCGGCACGTACTACCTGGACGCCGACTCCGACATCCCGATCGACACCTTCGGCTCGGCGAGCATGATCTGCGACTACCGCGGCGACGTCGTCGGACAGGTCGGCTACGCCGGGCACTCCACGTGGGTCGCGGGCACGATCGACATCCAGGCACTGCGCGACTTCCGCTCCCGCGCGCAGTTCGGCAACTGGCTCAAGGACCTCACGACCGAGCAGTACCAGGTCATCTACCGGGAGCCGATCTACCCGAAGAACCTCTACCTGCACCGCAAGCCGTACGCGCACGACGAGTACCGGCGCGAGGTCACCGAGAAGCAGGTCGAGCTGCTGCACGAACGGGACGTCTGGCGCCGCCCCGACCCGGGCACCCGGGACGGGGGCTGACGGCGGCGTCTCACCTCAGCGGAGCTTCTCGATCACCGGGGCGAAGGCCTCCGCCGACGGCTGGAGCACCGTGACGTAGCTGATCCCGAACCGCTCGCGGGCGGCCCGGAGCTGCTCGGCGATCTCGTCGACCGTCCCGACGAGGAGCGTGGGCAGCTCCAGCATCTGCTCGACGGTGAGGTAGTCGACGCCGAACTGCGCCCGCAGCTGCTCGATCGCCGCCCGCCGGTCGTCCACGACGGCGACGACCTGCACCAGCAGGTTCCGCTCCGGGTCGCGCTCCCCCGCGGCCTCGACGGCCAGCGCGATCCGCCCGTCGAGCTCCTCGGCGGTGAGCAGGAGAAGCTCACCGGTGGTGGAACCGGGCTTGAGTCTGGCGCCCGCGAAGGCGACGGTGTCCGCCCGTCGCGCGGCGAGGCGCAGCATCCGGTCGCCGTTCCCGCCCAGGAGCAACGGCGGTCGCGGCTGCTGAGCGGGCTTCGGGGTGCCGTCCGCGAGGGCCGCGTCGAGCCGCTCGACGAGCTCTTCCAGCGCCGAGACCCGCTCGCCGGGCGAGCCGAAGGGCAGGTCGGCGGCGTCGAACTCGGCGCGGTTGTAGCCCGTCCCCAGCCCGAGCTCGAACCGCCCGCCCGAGATCTGGTCCAGCGTGGCGACCTCGCGCGCGAGCAGGGTGGGGTTCCAGAACCCGGCGTTGAGCACGAAGGTGCCGAGCCGCACCCGCTCGGTGGCGTCCGCGGCGGCGGCGAGCGCCGGGAACGGCGCCGGCATGCCGAGGTGGTCGGGCACGAGGACGACGTCGTACCCCATCTCCTCGGCGCGCCGGCACGTTGCCACCCACGTCGCCCGGTCCTCGAACGACGTCATGTTCACGCCGAATCGGAACGGCCTCATTCCCCACCCCCGGGACTCGTGACGGTCTCCGGCCAGCATCGCGCACCCGGGCGTCGTCGAGGGCCGTGCTCAGGAGGCGTCGGCCACCGGCTGCCGAAGGATGGTCCGCAGCCTCGACGGGTCGGCCCGCCGCGGGTCGCTCAGATAGATCTCGTGGTGCTTGCCGGCCATGGTGAGGCCGTGCTGCGGGATGAACTCGTGGTGCATGCGTCGCAGCAGTTCTGCCTCGCCGTCGTAGGGGCCGACGTGGAGAGCCTGGACGCACCGTCCTTCCGCCAGGGTCTCCATGCGGACGTCGGCCAGCCGCGTGGGCGGCGCCTTCGAGGCGATCTTCTCGACGGCCGCGTCGAACATCTCTTCCGTGGTCCAGTCGGGCACCATGATCATGAGGGTCCAGTCCCACCGCGCCTTGTCCCGCGCCGCGGTGAAGGCGCCCATGTCCTCGGCCCACCAGAGACCTTCCAGCGGCATCACGACGTAGTCGCGGCCGAGCTCCGTCCTGCTGGCGAACTTGAGCGCGTAGGCGAGGGGGTAGAGCGCCGAGACCGCGGCCTCGTACACCGGGGTGTTCGGGTCGCCGTGGCCGTCGATCATCAGGTACCGCAGGTCCGGCACGTCCAGCACCTCCGGCGAGTCGCGCCGGGCCCGGTAGCACGGCAACTCCCGCTTCAGGTCCACTTTGGTGGCCACGGGCCCTCCTGACGATGCTGGTCACGAGTGTGCGGACGCCGGGAGACCCGTCCGTCACGCGCGCCCTGATCATGCCGCTCACTAGGATCGTCGGGATGCCGGGGGCCGACCGCAGGAAGCGCCGCAACCGTGGGTAGAGCTCGCCCCCTCGCCGAGGTGTACCGACGCTTCGGCGAGAACGAGGCCGCCGGGACGTCGCCGCTGTACGAGCGCGTCGCCGTCGCCCTGAGCGAGTCCGAGGAGGCGCTGCGTGCCGTCGAGGCGGCACCGGCGCGCTCGCGGCACCCCGCGGTGATCCTCGCTGCGCTGCAGGACCTGGCCCTCGCCGGACGTGCGCCGGCGCTCGCCGCGGCCTACGCCGCTTCGGACGGCGACGCCGCCGCCGGCGCGGCGATCGACACGCTGCTGCGGACGACCGACGCGGTGGTGGCCGCCGCCGTGCGCCGGCCGCCGCGGCCGACCGAGACCGGACGCTGCGCCGTGCTGTATCCGGCCGTCGCCGAGGCGGCGCGCCGGGTGGGCGCGAGCCCGATCGGACTGATCGACGTGGGCTGTTCGGCCGGGCTCAACCTCAGTGTCGATCGCGTCGGCATCACGTACAGCAACGGACAGTCGCTGGGCGCCCCGTCGTCCCCCGTGCAGATGTCGTGTTCGATCGTGGGGAACCGGCCCGTCCCGGCGCGCGCAGTGCCCGAGGTCGTCGCCCGGGTCGGCGTCGACCTCGATCCGATCGACGTGACCGACAGGGACGACGCCCGGTGGTTACGCGCCTGCGTGCCGCCGGATCAGCCGGACAGGATCGCGAGGCTCGACGCGGAGATGGCGTTGGCCGCGACGGCCCCGCCGCTGCTGCTGCGCGGGGATGTCGTCGAGGTGCTGCCCGACGCCTTCGCCCGCGTGCCCGCGGACGCCCTGCCCGTCGTCACCACGACATGGGCGTTGTCGCGGCTCCCGCCCGAGGGTCGCCTGCGCTTCCTGCACCGCCTCGACGACGCGGCGGCCGGACGACCGGTGGCGTGGGTGTCGGCGGAAGGAGTGGGCGTGGCACCGGCGATCCCGACGCTCGGCGATCGCCGCGCATCCGGCCACAGCATCATCGGCCTGGCGGTGTTCGACGGATCGGCCCTGCACGCCGAGGCCGTCGGCCGCAGTTGGTCGCGGGGCCGCATGCTGGCGTGGCTGGCAGGAGAGCCGCAGCCGTAGCGGACGCACGCCGGAGCATCGTGCACGGAGAATCGCCCGCCCGCAGCAGGAGAGCGCGCTCGCTCAGCGGTCCTGGTAGAGGCTGAGCTCGACGAGGTTCTTGTCCGGGTCGCGGATGTAGACGCTGCGGATGGGGCCCGTGGCGCCGGTGCGGTCGACCGGTCCCTCCTCGATCGGCACGCCGGCGGCCTCGAGGTCGGCGACGGCGTCGTCGAGGCTGCCGTCGAGGATGAGGCAGACGTCGGCGCTGCCCGGGGTGGGCTTGTCCGCGTACGGCGTGAACGAGTGCCCGGCCTCGTGCAGGTTGATCTTCGAGCGGCCGAAGGCGAGCGCCTTGCGCCCCTTGAAGGTGATCTCCTCCATGCCCAGGACCTGCGTGTAGAAACCGATCGTCGCGTCCAGGTCGGCGACCGTGAGGACGAAGTGGTCGAGCCGGTCGATCTTCATGCTGGGATCCCTTCCCCGTCGCGTGCCAGTGGCGGTCTCCTGAGCCGCTCGAGAGGCCCAGCATGCCGTCGATCGGCGAGAAGTCCCCGTCGGGAGCGCGCAGGCGGCTCCGCCGTCACCTGAGTCACACGGGCTCGACCAGCCGCGCGCGGACCACGGGCCAGGCCGGCGACAGCGGATCGATCAACGCGAAATGCCCCGTACCGGGGACGACGACGACCTCGGTTCCCGGGTGAGCGTCCGCGAACCGACAGGCCTGCGCCGGCGGCACGATCGCGTCCCGCCCGCCGTGGACGATCGTCAGCGGGGACCCGACGGGACCCAGCCGGACCGGGTCGAGGTCTGGACGGGAGTCCGGACCAGCGCCCACGAAGGCCCTCACCGCACCGTCACCCAGCCCAGCCCGATGGGCCGCGACCAGGTCCGCCACCGGGGCGAGCGCGACGGTGGCGACCAACCCCGGTGGCGGCGCCGATGCCGCGGCCCAGAGGGCGAGGTGCCCGCCGGCGGAGTGCCCCGCAACGACGATCCGGCCGCCGACCTCCGTCGCGAGCACCAGTGCCGCCCGGATGTCGGTCGTCGACGCGTCGGGGTCGCCCGGCACCCGCCGGTACTCCACGGACACCACCGTCCGGCCCTCCTCGCGCAGCGCCGACGCGAGCGGCCGCAGATGCGTCCGGTCGTAGGCAGGCCGCCAGAAGCCGCCGTGGATCAGACAGAGCACCGGGCGCTCAGCCGCCTCCGTACCGCCGCGGTAGATCTCGACCAGCTGGTCGCGCTCGTCGCCGTACCTCCGAACCTCGTCCGGCTCGGGCGCAGGCCGCGTCAGGATCGAACGGTCCTCCCCGCCCGCAGCGGCTTCCTCATCCGTCACCAGGTACTCCGTCTGGTCGCTTCGCCGGGTCAGGAGTCGGCGCACGCCATGGAGTATGTGACGGCTCGGCCCTTGGCGGCGCCTTCCGGGCGATGGAAGCTCTGACCTCGGCGCCCTGGGTCCCGAGGGCCCCATGTGGTCGCTGCAGTTACTTCGAACTCGCCTTGCGGCCGCGTCGCCGTTCGCGTTCTCGTTTGCCGTAGGTGGCGTCCCGGACGGCCTCCTCGCTCTCCAGGCTGGAGCCGAGCGCGCCGGCCACGATGCCGACCGAGCTCGCCAGCCACACCAGCTTGAGGTAGGTGCCGAACGAGGCGGGTCGGTGCAGCTGGGAGGAGAAGTAGCCGGGATCGATCAATGCGAGCGCGGCGAGCAGCGCGGCGAGGTAGAGGAGCACGTACATGCAGGTGACCCCGAAGATGATCGTGATTGCGGTGGCGGCGTTGTAGAGCACCGCCTTCGCCCGGGCGTCCCGGTCGTCCGGGCGGTCCCAGAGGTGGTTGTAGGTGATCAGCCAGGTCGCCATGGCCAGGATCGCGACCAGGGAGATGAGCAGCAGCCGCAGCGGCGACAGCGAGATCGCCATCGTCCAGAAGCTGGTGGTCACGACGGCGTAGGCGCCGGTCGCGGCGGCCGCCGCGGTGGCGCTGGACAGGTGGGGGACCAGCCGCCACGGGCGGTTGTCGCGCACCATCCCGGCGAGCAGCCGCAGCCTGCCGCGCAGCCCGACCAGGGCGAGATGTGCGTCGGTGTCGTCTTCGGCGCTGATGTGGCGCAGCGGGCTCAACCGCGGGATGTCCGGGGGGCGTTCCCCGTCGGAGCTGTGGTCGTGCCCGGTGAGTGCCCGTACGAGGTGCACGATGGCCCGGCGTGCCCGCCGGTGCACGCCCAGGGCTCCGAGCCCGGGCAGCGAGACCATCCCGCCGTGCGCGCGCGTGATCAGCACGGTGGCGACGGGGCGGGTCCCCACGCGGCGGGGCAGGTCGGTCACCACGATCATGAGGTCCCACTCCTGGCGCTCGCGGTGCTCCTGCGCGAGCGACTCCAGCGGGACCAGGCCCTGCTCGTCGAGCGGGATCTCGTGGGTCTCGGTGCTCACGACCCAGGTGGTCGCGTCGTCGACCTGCGCGGCCAGCACCCCGGGCAGGTCTGGCACGAGGGCGGCGGCGAGATCGGTGGGCACACCGGGATCGGCCAACAGACCGACCCGGACCCGGCGGCCGCGTTGTCGACCCCCTCGGGTGGGCTCGCCGCCGCCCGTCTCGTCGGGTGAACGGTCATGTGCTCGGTCGTCCATCACGCCCCTCCTTGGCTCGTCGAGGCGCCGATGCCGCCGATGCCGCCGATGCGCGCGCCCCGTCACGCGCTCGGCGGGACAGACCCAGCACGACCGCACCATCGCGGCCTCGAGCACTGGTCATGCCGCACCCACTACCCCCGCTGCGCGCGCTCACCCGCCGACCTGCCGAGCGCCGCTTCGACTCGGCGGTGGCGGGCAGGACCCGGCCGCCACCCTCCCCGAGCAACCCCCGTCAGGGTGTGAGGACGACCTTCTCGCAGTCCTCCTGCTTGTTCTTGAAGATGTCGTAGCCGTGCGGCGCCTCCTCCAGCGACAGCCGGTGGGTGATGACCCGCGTCGGGTCGAGCTCGCCGCGCTCGATCCGCCGCAGCAGCGGCGTCATGTACCGCTGCACGTGACACTGGCCCGTCCGCAGCGTCAGTGACCGGTTCATCCAGGCCCCGGCCGGGAACTTGTCCACCATCCCCCCGTACACCCCGATGACCGACACGATCCCGCCGCTCCGACAGGACAGGATCGCCTGGCGCAACGCGTGGGGGCGGTCGGTCTCCGACCGGACGGCCTGCTTGACGCGGTCGAAGGCGTGGATGTGCGCGCTGCCGTGGGTGGCCTCCAACCCGACGGCGTCGATGCACTTGTCCGGGCCACGGCCGCCGGAGAGCTCCAGCAACCGGGACCGGACGTCGACCTCCTCGAAGTTCACCGGGATGTGCCCGGCCTGCTCGGCCATCCGCAACCGGTACGGCTCCTTGTCGATCGCGATCACCGACGCGGCGCCGAGCACCCGGGCGCTGTCCATGGCGAACTGGCCGACCGGACCCGCGCCCCACACGGCGACCACATCACTGGGCGAGATGTCGCACATCTCGGCCCCCATGTAGCCGGTGGGCAGGATGTCGGACAGGAAGAGCACCTGCTCGTCGAGGAGCTCGGACTCGATCTTCAGCGGTCCCACGTCGGCGAACGGGACGCGGGCGTACTGCGCCTGCCCACCGGCGAACCCGCCGGTCAGATGCGAATAGCCGAACAGCCCGGCCACGGGGTGGCCGAACATCTTCTCCGCGATCCCGGCGTTCGGGTTGCTGTTCTCGCAGCAGGAGTACAGCTGCGCCGCGCAGGCCCCGCACGCACCGCAGGCGATCGGGAAGGGCACCACCACGCGATCACCGACCCGCAGTCGCGCCGGATCGACACCGGCGCCGACCTCGACGACCTCGCCCATGAACTCGTGGCCCAGGATGTCGCCGTCCTGCATCGTCGGCACGTACCCGTCGAGCAGGTGCAGATCCGAGCCGCAGATCGCCGTCGAGGTGATCCGCACGATCGCGTCGCGGCTGTTCAGGATGGCCGGATCCGGCACGTCCCGGACCTCGACCTCGTTGCGGCCGGCCCAGCAGTTCGCCCTCATACCCCCAGCACCTCCCGCCGTTCCTCGGTCGTCAGCGGCTGGGCCGGGCGCTGCGGGAACTCCTTGCGCGCCCGCTTGCCCCACGGCGCGCCGTCCGAGCGCACGACCTCACCGGCCTCCAGGACCTGCTTGAGCCGGCGCAGGTCGTCGTCGAGCTGCTGGGAGGGCTCCTCCCCGAAGTACTTCGCGACGGCCTTGCCCAGCTTCCCCGCCCCGATGTCGTAGACCAGCCGCACGTGTATCTCGGTGCTCACCCCGTCGGGCGCGAGGACGAAGGACACCGTGCCCTGGTTCGCAACGTCGGCCTCCTCGGCCGAGCGCCACCCGATCCGCTCGTTCGCCACGTCCTCGGTCACCACCGCTTCCCACTCGACCGTGCGGTCGAACGGGGCGCTCGCCATCCATCTGCTGGTCTTCTCGCCCGTCGTCCGCACCTCGTCGAGGTGCTCCATGAACGTCGGCAGGTTCTCCAGGAGACGCCAGAACCCGTACACCTCCGGTACAGGTCTGCGCACCGTCGTCGTCGCTGTCAGATCCATCGAGCCTCCTTGCACGTCCAGGTCCGGTCGACACGGCCGTTGCAGACGGGGAGGGACTGCAACAAGCGCCCGACGTACCACCCGCACGCCTTCCCACACCTGTACCGGCGCTGCAATTCGGCCCGGTCCCGGGCATGCCCGTGCGGCGCTCCACCACGGTCGCGGGACACCTCGCCGCGGAATAGTGCAGCCGGTCGTACTCGAGGCGAGGACGTGGTCACCATCACCGAGGAAGGCTCACTACGGTCAAGCCGGGCACCAGCAGGTGGCGCAACGACGGGCCGGCGGCCCGCCGGAGCTGCCACCGCCGCCCTACCGGGTGCGACGCTCACCCGGCAACTTCGCACCGCGCCGATGAGGGGCCGCCCCGGCGCCGGCCCGCCGTCAGGCTCGGCGCCGGGGCGGTCCGCCGGTCAGCGCCTCACCCCCCGGACGGAACACAGCACGGACGCACCCGTCCTCCTTGTCCTTGAACATCCGGTAGCCCCTCGGCCCGTCGTCGAGCGGCATCACGTGGGTGGCGAGGTGCTCGGTCTTCACCTCGTCCCTGCTCATGCGGTCGAGGATCTCCGGGATGTAGCGGTGCCCGTGCTGCTGGGCGCCACGCAGAGTCAGCGCCTTGTTCATCACCGCGCCGAGAGGGAACTTGTCCACCAGGCCGGCGAAGACGCCCAGGGTGAACACCGTCCCGCCCTTGCGGCAGGCGTAGATCGCCTCGCGCACCGCCGCGGGTCGGTCGGTCTGCAGGGATGTAGCCGCCCACCAGGTGCAGGTCCGAGCCGCAGGTCGCACTCAGCCCTACCTCGAGGATGATGTCGTGATCATTGAGGATCGTGGGCTCGGGGACGTCCTCGACGCCGATCTCGTTGACGCCGCGCCAGGTCACCGCCTTCACCGCACACCTGCCCTGGGCGCCACCCTGGTCCAGGCCTCCAGCAGCACGCCGCCGGGGGTAGCCGTCCGCTTGCCGTGCGGTGCGGGGTCGACCGCCAACACCTCACCCACCTCGATGAGCTGCTTGGCCCGGCGCAGCGCGGACCGCAGGTCGGCCAGCGGGTCGCTGCCGTTCAGCCGGCTCACGGCGGTGCCCGAGGACGGCAGGTCGCGCCGCCGGGCCGCCAGCTCGGTTCCCTTGCCGTCGGCGGCCGGGCTGACCCGGACCTCGATCTGTTCGCCGAACTCGGCCAGGGGTGCGGGCAGCTCCGCGGTGTCGATGTCGGACGGCTCGCGGAGCACGGTCACCACGAGCCGCCCGGACGCCGGTCGGCTCGCGCCGGCCGGCCGGGCCGCGGACGGGTCGATGGCCGACCGGACCTGGCAGACGACGCTCCCGCCGGCGCGGGCGGCGAGGGACCACGTTCCCGATGGCCGACGTCACGCTCGACCTCCCGCGCCGGCGGACTGCGGAGCGTTGGCGAACTCCTGCACGATGCGCTCGCAGAAGGCCGGCAGGTCGTCGGGCGATCGGCTCGTGGTGATGTTGCCGTCGGTGACGACCTGCTCGTCGACCACCTCCGCCCCGGCGTTGCGCAGGTCGGTGCGCACGCTCGGCCACGAGGTCAGCCGGCGGCCGCGCGCGACGTCGGCCTCGACGAAGTTCCACGGGCCGTGGCAGATCGAGGCGACGGGCTTGCCCGACCGGACGAAGTCCCGGACGAACTGCACCGCGGCGGGTTCCATCCGCAACTTGTCCGGGTTCACCGTCCCACCCGGAAGGAGCAGCGCCGCGTAGTCGTCGACCGACACCGCGCCGACCAGCTGGTCGACCCCGAAGGTGCCGGCGTCCTCGAGGTCGTGGTCGCGCGCCTGGATCTCGCCGCTGGTGATGGAGACGACGACGGTGCTGGCGCCGGCGTCCTCCAGCGCCTGCCGCGGCCGCTCCAGCTCGACCCGCTCCACCCCGTCGGCCGCGAGGATGGCGACCCGGCGTCCGTCCAGCACTCCAGCCATGTCAGGCACCCGCCCCCGCCGTCGCCGGGTGCAGGACGACCTTCGTCCAGCCGTCGTCCCGCTTGTCGAAGTGCTCGTAGGCCTCCGGCGCGCGGTCGAGGGGCAGCTCGTGGCTCACGATGAACGACGGCTCGGCCTTGCCAGCGGCGATGAGGTCACGCAGCTGCCGGTTGTACTTCTTGACCGGCGCCTGGCCGCTGCCGATGTGCTGGCCCTTGAACCAGAACATGCCGTAGTCGAACGCGAGCTTGCCCTGCTTCGCCAGCTCGTCACTGGCCCCGGGGTCCTGGGGCACGAAGACGCCGACGTTGCCGATCCTCCCGGTGAAGCGCACCGAGGCGACCAGCCGGTTCATCGTCAGGTTGGCTCGCTCCTCGCCGTCGGGCTCGTGCGCCTGGTAGCCGACGCACTCGCAGCCGTTGTCCGCGCCCAGCCCCATCGTCTCGTCGAGGACTGCCTGCACCGGATCGACCTTCGAGTCGTCGATGGCGATCGCCCCGATCGACTCGGCCAGCCTCAGCCGGTCCGGGTGCCGGTCGACGACCATCACCTTGCCGGCCCCTCGGATGGTCGCCGAGAGGGCTGCCATCAGCCCGACCGGTCCCGCGCCGTAGATGACCGTCTGGTCGCCGGGCTGCACGCCGGCCATCTCGGTCGCGTGGTAGCCCGTCGGGAAGATGTCGGCGAGCATCACGTAGTCGGTCTGCCGCTGCTCGGCATCCTCCCCGAGCCGCAGACAGTTGAAGTCACCCCAGGGCACGCGCAGCAGCTCGGCCTGTCCCCCGGCGTACGGGCCCATGTCGGCGAAGCCGTACGCAGCACCGGCCATGTTCGGCTCCGGCTGCGCGGTCAGGCAGTAGTTCGTGAGCTGGCGCTCGCAGTTCTTGCAGTGCCCGCACGAGATGTTGAACGGCAGGACGACGTACTCCCCCACCTGGACCTTGTCGACCCCGTCCCCGACCTCGACCACCTGGCCCAGATTCTCGTGCCCGAATGAGCGGCCGGGCTCGAAGTCGGTCCGACCCTCGTACATGTGCAGGTCCGAGCCACAGATGTTCGCCGACGTGATCCGCACCAGGACGTCGGTCGGCCGCTCGATCTGCGCGTCCGGCACCTCCTTGACGCTGACCTGACGCGGCCCCTCGTAGACCACTGCCTTCACGTTGCCTCCTCATCGCAGATGCGTCCCACCGCTCCGGGCTCGGATCGGGCCCTCATTGCACCCGGCGCAGCATGGGGTCCGGTATCGGCAGACATGCCGATACCGGACCCGGTCACAGACCGCGCAACCGGGACGGATCGCCCTGCCGACGGAGGTCGGACCCGGGACCGCGCCACGACACCGGGTGCGTCGGAGTGCGTGTCCTGAGCGACCGGATGCCCGGGGGCACGTGCCCCGGAGTGCGGGTGACCGGCCGCCGTCGCCGAAATGGGTCGCTCTGCCGATGACCGGAACGGTCACCGACCGTTGCCATGGAGGGCATCCGTTCCGCCGCGAGCCACGGCCCCCGCCACTTTTCTTGCCCGGTCGCGACGATCTATGAAGCCGGCCCGACCGGGTTCGGGCTGGCCCGGTTTCTGGCCGATGAAGGCATCGACTGTCAGGTGGCGGCGCCGTCGAAGCTGCAGCGCGCCCGTGCGGGGACCGGGTCAAGACCGACCGCCGCGACGCCGGGCACCTGGCCCGGCTGCTGCACCTGGGCGAGATCGTGGCGGTGGCCGTCCCGAGCGCGAGCAGGAGACCGCCCGGGATCTGGTCCGGGCCCACGAGGACGTCCGCGCGGATCTGATGGCGGCCCGGCACCGCCTGTCCCACGCTGTTGCTGGGCCAGGGCATCGTCTACTCCGGCGGCAGGCCCTGGACCGGAACCCACGACCGGTGGCTCCGTGTTCACCCACCCAGGCGACGAGGAGCCGAGACGAGGACCTCCGGGGCGTCGACCGCCTCGACGAGGAAGTCGACGAGGCGGCGGACGGCGGGGCGGGCCGGCCGGCGCCAGACGACCTCCAGGTCGACGAACAACGGCGGATCGAGCGGCCGCACGACGATCCCGCTGACATCCATGTGTTCGGCGACCCCGAGGATCCCCGGGGCGACGCCGGACCCCGCTGCGACGGCTCGCACCATCGCCTCGGGACTGTTGATGAGGTCCGACTCGACGACGACCTGCCCCGGCCGCGCTCCCCTCGGCAGCAGGTGGTCCACCGTGCGCTGCCAGATGCCGGCGAAGGGGGACCACGGGAACATCACTAGGGGTTCGTGACCGAGACTCGCCACCAGGATCTGCGCCCGGTCGGCGAGCGGGTGTCCCAGCGGCAGGACGACGCCGAACAGCACCGAACCGAGGACGACACCGTCGAGGTCACGGTGCTCCTGCGGCCGGCTCCAGACGACCGCTGCATCGGCCCGTCCCTGCCGGACCGCCTCGACGGCATCGTCCCCCGGGCTGGACGTCACGAAGACCTCGACGCCCGGTATGGCGAGTCCCACCGCTCGCAGCGGGCCACCGAGGACCCGGTCGGCCATCGTGCAGACCCGCAGGGTCACCTGCTCCTGCCCCGAGGGCCTTGCGGATCGCACGTCCTCGCGGGCACGGTCGACCTCGGCCAGGATCACCCGCGCCCGCTCCGCCAGGACGTGCCCCGCCGGCGTCAGCTCGGCCCCGCGAGGAGTGCGATCGAAGAGCGTGACGCGCAGGTCCCGCTCCAGCGCACGGATCTGCTGTGAGAGCGACGGAGCGGCGATGTGCAACCGGCGCGCGGCAGCGGAGAAGCGGCGCTCCTCGGCCACGGTGAGGAAGTACCTGAGCTGGCGCAGGTCCACAGGGCAGGCTACCGCCGGAGACAGGAACCGGGCGGTCGACGTGTGAGGCTGGGACTCACAGGCCTGTCGTTTTTACGTCACGGAGCACGTGGTAGTCATCCTGCTTCCCGAGGTATGAGTATCTGATCGGTATCCTCCCCGCCCCGTCGAGCAGCCGATTCGGTGATGGCCGGGATCGAGCCGCTACCGGGGACTTTATTGGAGGGCACACATGCGCTCGCGCCAGGCCGGTGAGCTGCTGCTCGCCGAGACCGCCGATTCGGCCGGCACCACCTCCGAGCGCGCGCAGGCCCTGCTTCAGGTCCTCCGCCGGCTGGTTCCGTTCGACGGTGCATGGCTGGCGCTCGCCGACCCGCTGGGCCACGGCTACCACTCCCTGGCGAGCGTCGACCTCGACGGCCCGACCGTGGAGTTCCTCTCCGGCCCGCTGATGGCGCGGGACATCGAGGTCACCGGCACCGACCGGGCACGTCCCCCGTTGAGCCCGTCGGACCTGCCCTACCCGGCCGAGGAGCTGCCGACCTGGGCCGAGTGCCTGATCCCGTCCGGGATCCACGAGGCGCTGGTCCTCGCCCTGTTCGCACCAGCGGGGCGGCACGTCGGCTGCCTCGCGCTGCTGTCCGGCGACCGGCACCCACCGTCCCCGGTCACGCGTCGCCGGCTCGGGCGGCTCGGGCCGGTGCTCGCGCACGGCATCGACCCGATGCGTTCACTCCTCACCGCCGCACGCCTGGTGCGGGGGGCCGCGGCCGGCGTGGTGCTCCGCGCGGACGGCGGCTGCCAGGCGCTGCCGGGCCTTCCGGCGGACGCGCTGCTGGTCCCCCGCTCCCCCGTCCTGGCCGCCGCACGTGAGCGCATCGGCGACGGGCACGTCTACGAGTCGTTCCTCTGGCCGGTGGGCGGCTCCCACGCCCCGGGCGGGCACGTGCGCGTCACCGTCCTGGCGGCACCCGAGGACGCACCGCCGGGGTTGACCGCTCTGGCCCTGCTGTCACCGGCGACCGACCTCCACGGGCTCACCCCGCGGGAACTGGAAGTGCTGGGCCTCCTGGTCGAGGGGTGCTCCAACCAGGAGATCGCCCGTACGCTGGTGGTGGCTCCACGGACCGTGGCCGCCCACCTGGAGCACATCCTCGGCAAGCTCGGGGCACCGACGAGGACCCTCGCCGCGGTCCGCGCAGAACGAGGCGGCCTCTACGTTCCGGCCCCGCGCGCCGATGAGTGAGTCGGCGCCGGAGCACGGACCGGCCGTAGCGAGACCCTCCCGCGGGCCGGGGACCGGGACCGGCCGGCGCAGGGCTCGTGGAAGCGGGGAGTGTCGTCCCCGGAGGACGACATCGGCCGATCGACCGATGCCCACTCGCCTCGACCGGTCCTAGCGTCTGAGCCGCGGTCGCACGACGGAATCCTACGACCGGCGCTGGACTGCGCCGCCGGGAGCAGACATGGACTACGCAACGTTCACGAAGACCACGGCCGAGCGGGCCGGGCTGCCCGAGGAGACAGCGGAGCGGATCGAGCATGCCACGCTTCGGACACTCGCCGACCGCATCACCGGGGGTGAGGCCCAGGACCTCGCCGCGCAGCTCCCGGGCGGGCTCATCGCCGCCGTCGCCGCGTCGCTGGAGGAGCCCGACCGCGACCGGGGGCCGCGGTCCTGCCCGGCTCCCTCCAGGGCGCCGCCGAGATCCGGGGGCAGGCTCTGCACCACGACAGCGTCGCCGCCCTGGTCTCCGCGGTGAGCGCCCGGTCCCAATGCCCGGCCGAGCGGGCCCGCTTCTACACCCAGGCGGTCCTGTCCACGCTGGCCGGCTCCGAACCAGAACTGGCCAGCGTCCTCGCCCGGGGACTGCCGGACGGTGAGGAGCTGTTCTCACCCTCTGACCCACCACGCGCGCGTCGAGCAACAGCAGGACGCGGTCACCTTCGAGCTCTGGACGCATTCGCTCGACCGTGTGACCGACATGGACGTCGAGCTCGCCCGGCGGATCGACGCGGCCATCGCCGCGCTCGGGTCCTCCGGCTGACCTACCCCGGCCCGCCGGACACCCGACGGCCGCGACCAGGAAGGCTAGCCCCGTGACCGATGCGATCACCCCTGACCAGGTCCTGCGGTACCTGGGGGACGTCGACTACCCGGCCGGTAAGGAGGTGCTGGTCGCCGCCGCCGAGCAGGCGGGAGCACCCGAGGCGGTGATCCGCAGCCTCCGGGCCATCCCGCCGGTCGAGTACCGCAACCGCGCGGAGGTCGCGCGGTCGGTGCCCGGCGACCCCGCAGCGGGCCGGTCGGCGAGCCGGGCGGCCGAGCAGGCCCGCACGCGCACCCCCGCCGGCGTCGCAGAGCACATGCGCGAGCCCCGGGAGGACCGGGGCGACGGCACCCGGCATTCCGGCTGAGTCCCGAATCCGACTGCCCGCTTCCGACGGCGGCGGGCTTCAGGTCCGCGGCGCCGTCTCGTAGGTCGGTCCCGGATCGCAGGCTGCGCCGACGATCTCGCTGTCTTCCGCCGGCGGCTCCACCGGACCGTCGCCGGGCCGGAACAGGTCGATCGCCCTCCCGCTGGTCGCTCGACCGGTTCCGTACGTCCTCCGGTGCGGCGATCACATCGCGACTGTTCCGTCGCGCGGCGTTGCTCCGTGCTTCCGGCGACGTCCATCTCCTTGAGCTCGTCGGTCACCGGGCCGTGGCCAGGTGCTCGTGCACCATGCGGACCGCCATCGCACCCTCCCCCGCCGCCGAGGCGACCCGCTTCACCGAGCCGCTGCGCACGTCGCCGGCTGCGAAGACGCCGGGCAGGCTGGTCTCGAGCAGCAGCGGGTCGGGCCCGCCGGACCTTCCCCTCTGCGCCGGCCGGCGCGCGTCCCGCCCGGTCAGCACGTAGCCACCGGAGTCCAGGGCGACCGAGTCCGGCAACCACGACGTGCTGGGCTCCCCCCCGATGAACACCATGAGGTCGCGCGCGAGCAGGCGCTGCCGCTCACCGGTCACCGTGTCCGTCACGACGACGGCCTCGAGGCGGCCACCCTCGCCCTCCAGGTCCTCCACCGTGGTGTGCAGATGCACCTCGATGCGCGGATCCTGGGTGATCCGGTCGGCGAGGTAGCGCGACATGTTCTCGTCGAGTCCGTGCTCCCTGACCACCAGGTGGACCTCGGCGGCATGGCCGGCGAGGAAGACCGCGGCCTGGCCGCCCGAGTTGCCCCCACCCACGACCACCACCGGGTCTCCGACGCACTGCTGGGCCTCGATGGGCGTGGCCGCGTAGTACACACAGGTGTCCTCGAACTGCTCCAGTCCGGGGACCGGGAGCCGGCGGACGCGCACGCCGGACGCGACGATCACCGTGCGGGTGGCCAGCTCACCGCCGTCGGCGAACCGCAGCACGTGGTTCCCTTCCCGCTCCTCCAACCCCACCACCTCCGACGGGACGGACCGCCGCGCCCCGAACTTCTCCGCCTGCAACACAGCGCGCTCGGCCAGCTCGCCCCCGGAGATCCCGGAGGGGAAGCCGAGGTAGTTCTCGATGCACGACGTCCGCGCCGCCTGCCCGCCCGGCGCGACGCCGTCGAGCAGCGCGGTGTCCAGGCCCTCCGAGGCGCCGTACACAGCAGCCGCGAGCCCGGCAGGGCCGGCCCCCACGACCACGAGATCGCAGATCTCCCGGCCGTCACCGATGTCGCGCAGCCCGAACGTGGGCGCGAGTTCGGTGGTCGAGGGGTTACGCAGCAGCCGGTCCCGGTACAGCACGATCGGCGTGTCGGCGGGGCCGAGCCCGAGGGAGCGGAGCAGCTGCTCGGCCATGGGGTCGGTCTCCAGGTCCAGGAACCGGTGCGGCAGCCGGTTGCGGACGGCGAACTCGCGCAGCTGCCTGGTGGTGGCCGAGTACCTGGAGCCGATGATCCGGAACCCGATGCCCTCGCCCAGCGTCAGCCATCGTCGGACGAGGTAGGCCCGCAGCACGAGATCACCGAAGGCGTGGTCCCGCGCCGCGAGGGCACGCAGCCGGTCGGCCGGAACCGCCAGGACCTCACCCGGGTCGACGACGACGTCGCTCAGGAAGGCCGGCTGCCGCGTCAGGACACCGAGCTCGCCGAGGAAGCGGCCGGGCCCGTGCAACCGCACCACACGCTGGTCGGGCGTCCCGATCGCTTCGACGACGGCGACCCGGCCGGAGAGCAACACGTAGAAGGTGTCCTCCGCCTCGCCCTCGGCGACGAGCACGTCCCCGCGTGTCGTGGGCCGACGCTCCCCCCAGGCCTCCAGCTCCCGGAGGCGCGTCTCCTCGAGGCGGGGGAAGGCCCCGGACACGTCCGGCGTCTCCCCGGGCGGCACGTCGGCCAGCAGTTGCTCGACGCCAGGGCTCTTCTGGTCGGCCGACTCTCGGGCGGTCACACCGGTGCCTCGTCGACGAAGCACCACCGCCAGTCCTCGCCCGGCTCGAACGACCGGATGATCGGGTGGCCGACCAGGCCGGCGTGCCGGCGGGCATGCTTGCCCGGGGACTGGTCGCAACAGCCGACGTGCCCGCAGGTCAGACACAGCCGCAGATGGACCCAGGGGGATCCGATCCGCAGGCACTCCTGGCATCCCTCGGGCGTGCGGGGCTCGACGTCGTCGCGGACGAAGGCCAGGTGCGGGTCGAGCCCTACCGGAACGTTCATCGGTCCTCGGTTCCCTTCGACTGCAGTGCCTGGTCCAGCCAGCTTCGCAACGCCGGCTCCGGAGCGGCTCCGGGCTGGCGGGCGAGTACCTCACCGTCCCGCAGGACCATCAGCGTGGGGACGGCGCGCACCTCGAACCGCTGGGAGAGCCGGGGCGCCCGGTCGACGTCGACCTTGACCAGCTTGAGCTCACCGGCTCGCTCGGTGGCCACCCGTTCGAGGACGGGACTCACCATCCGGCACGGGCCGCACCAGGTCGCCCACAGATCCACGAGTACCGGGACCGGAGCCCGCTCCGCGACCTCGGCGAAGTCGTCGTCGCCCGAGTCGGCGATCCAGGGCAGGCGCTCGTGGCAGTTGCCGCACTTCGGCACCGAGCCTGCGGACACCGGTACCCGGTTCCGCTTCCCGCAGTGCGGGCAGGCGATGGTGCTCGTCCGCGCCGTCGCCGAGGCGCTCACGCCTGCGCTCCGATGGGCTCGTGGGAGACGACGAGCTGGTCGCCGCCCACGTCGACCCGCACGGTGGACCCCTCGATGGCCCCGTCGCGCAGCAGCGCGCGGGCGACCTGGGTCTCGACCTCTCGCGCGATGAATCTGCGCAGCGGACGAGCCCCGTACACCGGGTCGTAGCCCTCGTGCGCGATGAAGCGACGGGCGCCCTCGCCGATCTCCATGGTGATGTTGCGCTCGGCGAGCCGCACGCGCAGGTCGGACAGCATGAGCTCGACGATGTTCTCGATCTCGCCCTGGCTCAGCGGCGTGAACAGCACGGTGTCGTCGACCCGGTTGAGGAACTCGGGCCGGAAGTGGGCACGCAGCTCGGCCATCACGAGATCACGTGCCTCCGGCTTGAGCCGGCCGTCGTCGGTGACCCCGTCGAGCAGGTACTGCGACCCGATGTTCGACGTCATGATGATGACGGTGTTGCGGAAGTCGACGGTGCGTCCCTGCGCGTCGGTGAGCCGACCGTCGTCGAGGACCTGCAGCAGTGTGTTGAAGACGTCCGGGTGCGCCTTCTCGATCTCGTCGAAGAGGACGACGGCGTACGGACGGCGGCGGACCGCCTCGGTGAGCTGGCCGCCCTCCTCGTAGCCGACGTAGCCGGGCGGGGCGCCGACCAGGCGGGACACGGTGTGCCGCTCCTGGTACTCGCTCATGTCGATCCGGACGATGTTGTCCTCGGAGTCGAACAGCGCCTCGGCCAGCGCCTTGGCCAGCTCCGTCTTGCCGACACCGGTCGGGCCGAGAAAGATGAACGAGCCGGTCGGCCGTCGTGGGTCCTTCACCCCGGACCTGGCCCGGATGATCGCGTCCGCGACTGCCTGCACCGCTTCGTCCTGGCCTACCACCCGCCGGTGCAGCACCTCGTCGAGGCGCAGCAGCTTCTCCCGCTCGCCCTCGGTCAGCCGGGCAACCGGGATGCCGGTCCACACCGACACGATCTCTGCGATCTCCTCCGCCGTCACCACCTCGCGCAGCAGCCGGTGCTCGCCCTGCTTCTCGGCGAGCCGATGCTCTTCGGCCTCGAGCTTGCGCTCGAGGTCGGCCTGCTTCGTGAAGCGCAGCTCCGCGGCGCGGTTGAGGTCGTAGGCGCGCTCGGCATCCTGGATGTCGTGGCGGACCTGTTCCAGCTCCGCCCGTAGCTCCTGAACGCGCTTGATCGCCTGCCGTTCGGCATTCCACTGGGCGCGCATGGCGTCGGCCTCGCCGCGCAGGTCGGCCAGCTCACGGCGGAGCTGGTCGAGCCGCGCACGGGATGCGGCGTCCTCCTCCTCCTGGGCGAGCGCCGCCTCCTCGATCTCCAGCCGCATCACCTTGCGGGTGATCTCGTCGAGCTCGGCGGGCATGGAGTCGATCTCGGTGCGCAGCCGGGCGCACGCCTCGTCGACCAGGTCGATGGCCTTGTCGGGCAGGAAACGGTCGGTGAGGTAGCGGTGGCTCAACGTCGCCGCCGCGATCAACGATCCGTCGAGGATCCGGACACCGTGGAACACCTCGAACCGCTCGCGCAACCCTCGCAGGATGGAGACCGAGTCCTCGACGGTGGGTTCGTCGACGAAGACGGGCTGGAACCTGCGCTCGAGCGCGGCGTCCTTCTCGACGTGCTGGCGATACTCGGTGAGTGTGGTCGCACCGATCATGTGCAGCTCACCGCGGGCGAGCATCGGCTTGAGCATGTTGCCGGCATCCATCGATCCCTCGGATGCCCCTGCACCGACGACGTTGTGCAGTTCGTCGACGAACAGCAGGATCCGGCCCTCCGCCGCCTTGACCTCCGACAGCACCGCCTGCAGCCGTTCCTCGAACTCACCGCGGTACTTCGCCCCGGCCACGAGCAGCCCCATGTCCAGGGCGAAGATGGTGCGTTCGCGCAGGCCTTCGGGGACGTCCCCGTCGACGATGCGCTGGGCCAGGCCCTCGACGATGGCGGTCTTGCCGACTCCGGGCTCGCCGAGCAGCACGGGGTTGTTCTTCGACTTCCGGGACAGGATCTGGACGACCCGGCGGATCTCGGCGTCGCGGCCGATCACCGGGTCCAGCCGACCGGAGCGGGCCGACTCCACCAGGTCCATCCCGTACTTCGTCAGGGCCTCGTACGACCCTTCCGGAGTGGCCGAGGTGACGCGCTGGTTGCCGCGTACCCGCGTCAGCGCGGCGAGGAAGGCCTCGCGGGTGACGGCGTGGCGGGCGAGCACCCGGCCCGCACCGCTGGCGGACCCCTCCTCCGCCAGCGCCACGAGCAGGTGTTCGACCGACACGTACTCGTCCTTCATCCGCCGTGCCTCTCGGTCGGCGACGTCGAGCACCTTCGCCAGCCGCCGGGTGACCGCGACCTGGCCCGGTTGGGGCCCCGGCCGGGTCGTGCGGGGCTTGCGGCCGAGCTCTTCCTCCAGGTCGGAGCGCAGCGCCCGGACATCGACGCCCATCTCCCCGAGCAGGCGGGGCACCAACCCCTCCGGCTCGTCGAGGAGTGCGGCCAGCAGGTGCTCGCCGTCGACCTCGGTGTGGCCCGCACGGGTGGCCAGGTCCTGCGCCTCGGACAGTGCCTGCTGGGACTTCTGGGTCAGGCGGTTCAGGTCCATCGCTGACTCCGCTCCGGTCGGTCGACGGTCGGCTGCTGGGTGGTGGTGCGTCGGCGCACCGGTTCGGTGCGCCCGCGAACGCGCAGGGCGGTCTCGAGGTCGGTGATCCGGTCGAGGAGGTCGCACACGAGTCCGAGGGCGGCGTAGTTGAGCGGCAGGGAGGCGCGCAAGCGCTGCAACCGTGAGACGGCCGGTACCTGCGCCGGGCTGAACCACAGGGATCCGTCGACGTGACGCGCGGCCGGGATCAGCCCCAGCGCCCAGAACCGCCGCACCAGTTCGGGGTGCAGGCCGCAGCGCCGGGCGAACTCCTCCTCGTCGAGCAGGGCGGATCTCGGACTCCGGACCAGCGGGTAGCGAAGCGGACGACTCTGCGGGTTCATCGGCGTCGCCTCGCGTCGTCGGTCGTGGCGCGGCGCGGATCGAACGTCGACGACGTGGCGAGTTCGGAGTACAGCTCGCGTTCGCGTTCGCTGAGCCGTGCCGGCACCATGATCTTGATCTCGCCGATCAGGTCGCCCGGTTGCCCCGCCGGGTCCGGCATGCCTTGCCCACGCAGGCGGAGGCGTCGTCCCGACGAGGAGCCGGAAGGCACGGTCACCTTGGTCTCGCCCCCGGGCGCGGCGACCGGGACGGTCGCGCCGAGGGCCGCTTCCCACGGGGCGAGCTTCAGGTCGACGTGGATGTTCCGGCCCTCCACGCGGAAGAGCGGGTGCGGCAACAGCCGCACCACCAGGTAGAGGTCTCCGGCCGAGCCGTCGCCGAGCCCCCGACCTCCTTCGCCGGCCAGCCTGATCCGCCGGCCGTCGGTGACGCCGGGTGGGATGGTGACCGTGTAGCTGCGCGGGCCCTCCGGGCCGTTGAGCGTGATCTCCTTGCGTCCGCCGTGATAGGCCTCCTCCACGGTGAGGGGGAGCTCGGCCTCCTGATCCGCTCCCGCAGTGCGGGCCACACGCGGGCCGCGGCCACGGCCGCCGAACATGCCTCCCAGGAGGTCCTCGATGTCGATGCCGTCGAAGCTTCCGCCGACGAATCCCTCGCCGACGTCGGCGCCCTCCGCGGTCCAGGTCGCCCGGCGACCACGACCGGCCCGGCCACCGAATCCGCCCGCACCGGCACCGACGCGCTGCTCCCAGTCCTCGGGAACCCGCCGGAAGTCCTCCCCGAAACGGTCGTAGCGCTTGCGGAGCTCCGGGTCCGACAGCACGGAGTACGCCTCGTTGATCTCCTTGAACCGCTCCTCCGCCCCCGGATCCTTGTTCACGTCCGGATGGTTCTTCCGCGCCAACCGCCGGAACGCCTGCTGCAGCTCGTCGGGGCCGGCGTCACGGGACACCTCGAGTACCTCGTAGAAGTCGCGGGGCATCGGTCAGCTCTCCTGCCGCTGCGCGACGGTGACGGCTGCCGGTCGGAGCTGGCGTCCAGGGGCGCCGTAGCCGGGCCGGACCACGGAGGCCACCGAACCGGGCGGGGTCCCGGCCCCGTCGGCGTCCACCACCCCCACCACCTCGTGCCGCGCCGGATCGAACGGCACTCCGGGCTCGTCCTCGCGTCCGTAGCCGAGCCCCGAGACGACGGCGAGGGCCTGCTCACGGAGGGTGCGGATGCCCTCGACGATGGATTCGGGGTCCGCCGCGGCGTGTTCGAGCGCACGATCGATGGTGTCGAGCACCGGTAGGAACGCGGACGTGACGAGCTCCCGCTCGATCTCGCGCTCGCGTGCGACCTCCCGCGCGTAGCGCTTGCGCAGGTTGTCCAGGTCTGCCGCGGCGCGCCGCCAGCGGTCCTCGGCGGCGTCGAGCGCGCGCTGGGTGGGGCCGGCCGTCGCGCCGTCCGCCGGTGTGGGCCCCGCCTCCTGTGGAGGTCCGCCCTCCGGGTGAGGCCGTGCCTCGGAGGCTTCCGCGTCCCCACCCGGTCCACCCTGCGGCCGGGCGGACGGCGTCTCCGGTCCGGGCTCTCCCATCGCCAGAGCTCACTTCCGGTCGAACTCGGCGTCGATGACGTCGTCGTCCGCGGCCGCCCTGTCACCGGCGGTTGCCTCACCGACGTCCGCGGCAGAGTTGGTCGACGCCGCCTGGAGCCCGGCCAGCACCTGCTGCAGCTCGCCGGTCAGCTCGCGGACGCGATCGAGCGGCGCCTGATCAGCCACCGCCTGCCGGGCCTCGGTCACCAGCATCTCGGCCCGAGCGCGCTCGTGCGGTGGTGCCGAGTCGCCCAGCTCGTCGAGTCGGCGTTCCACCTGGTAGGCCGCGCTGTCCAACTGGTTGCGCGCGTCGACCTCCTGCCGGAGTTGCTGGTCCGACGCCCTGTTCCGCTCGGCCTCCGTGACCATCCGCTCGACCTCGGCGGTGTCCAGGTTGGCGCTCTCGGAGATCGTGATGCCCTGCTCGGCGCCGGTGTCCTTGTCGCGGGCCGTCACGTTGACGATGCCGTTGGCGTCGATGTCGAAGACGACCTCGATCTGCGGCTCCCCGCGCGGCGCCGGTCGGATGCCGGTGAGCTGGAACCGCCCGAGCACCCGGTTGTCCGCCGCGCGCTCGCGCTCGCCCTGCAGCACGACGACGTCGACGGCAGGCTGGTTGTCCGCGGCCGTCGAGAAGACCTCGCTGCGCCGGACCGGGATCGTGGAGTTCCGCTCGACGATCTTGGTCATCAGCCCGCCCTGGGTCTCCACCCCCAGCGACAGCGGCGTGACGTCGAGCAGGAGGACGTCGGAGACCTCGCCCTTGAGCACCCCCGCCTGGATCGCGGCGCCGACCGCCACGACCTCGTCGGGGTTCACGGTCATGTTCGGTTCCTTGCCACCGGTCAGCCGGCGCACGAGCGCCTGCACCGCCGGTATCCGGGTCGACCCGCCGACCAGGATGACCTCGTCGACGTCGTCCGCCCCCACCTTGGCGTCCGACATGGCCTGACGTACCGGCCCCATCGTCCGCTCCACGAGGTCCGCCGTGAGTTGCTCGAACTTCGAGCGCATCAGCGTCATCGTCAGGTGCTTCGGCCCGTTGGCGTCCGCCGTGACGAAGGGCAGGTTGACCTGGGTCTGGCTGACCGAGCTCAACTCGACCTTCGCCTTCTCGGCGGCCTCGTACAGCCGCTGCAGCGCCTGCGGGTCCTTCCGCAGGTCGATGCCGTTCTCCTTCTGGAACTCCTCGGCGAGGTGGTCGACGATCCGCCGGTCGAAGTCGTCACCTCCGAGGTGGGTGTCACCGGCAGTGGCACGCACCTCGACGACGCCGTCGCCGACGTCGAGGACGCTGACGTCGAACGTCCCGCCGCCGAGGTCGAACACCAGCACCGTCTCGTGCTGGCCCTTGTCCATCCCGTAGGCGAGCGCCGCGGCAGTCGGCTCGTTGATGATCCGCAAGACCTCGAGGCCGGCGATCTTCCCCGCATCGCGGGTTGCGGTTCGCTGCGCGTCGTTGAAGTAGGCCGGGACGGTGATCACCGCCTCGGTGACCCGCTCGCCGAGGTGCCGTCCGGCGTCGTCGGCGAGTTTGCGCAGGATCAGCGCGGAGATCTCCTCCGGCGCATACATCTTGTCCCGCACCTTGATCCGGGCGAGCCCGTTCGCATCGGGAACCACGTCGTAGGTGACCTGACCGGCCTCCTCCTCGACCTCCTCGAATCTGCGGCCGACGAACCGCTTGACCGAGTAGATCGTCCCCTTGGAGTTGAGGATTGCCTGCCGGCGGGCCAACTGGCCGACCAGACGCTCCCCGTTCTCGGTGAACGCCACCACCGACGGCGTCGTGCGAGCCCCCTCGGCGTTGGGGACGACCGAGGCCTCACCGCCCTCCCATGCGGCAATGACCGAGTTCGTCGTCCCGAGATCGATACCCACCGCGCGCGCCATCTCAGACCCTCTCTGCGAGCAGCCGGGCAGCCTGGTCGGCCACCTCGTCGTCGACAACCAGTTCGAACCGCTGGGGACGCATGAAGGCCACCGACGCAAAGTCCCGGCGACCTCCCTGGAGCGCGTAGACGATCACCGCGATGACCGCTCCGATCACCGCTCCGATGAGCAGTCCGTAGAGGGCGAGCAGAAGCGCGCTCACCAACGGATCGGCCCAGCCGAAGAGTCCGAAGATCCAGCCGAGCAGCGCGCCCGGGACGGCACCGCTCACCGCACCCCGCCAGGCGGCAGTGGGATAGTCCAGCTTTCCGGTCACCTGCTCGACGGTCTGCAGGTCCTGGCCGAGGATGGCGACCCGCTCGACCGGGAAGTCGAGGTCGGCGAGCCGGTCGACCGCACGCTCGGCGTCGGCGTAGCTGGTGTAGGAGGCGACGGTCCGCCGGGCCGAGCGAGCCGAGGCGTCGGGGTTACCGGGAGACCACGGGGGGACAGCGCCGCCCCCTCGGGAGCCGGTCGGGTTCGCGTCGTGTCGAGCTGACGAAGTCATGAGTCACTCCCCGTTCAGCCGCGTGCTGCGCAGCCCACGCGCCCCGACGGACAGAGTCCGTTCGGCGAGCCGGTCGAGTTCCCGGAACGGGTCGAACCGCATCAGAGCCACGGACTGTTCCTCCTGTCGCATTGACGTCAACGGAGATCTCTCGATCGCGCGGTGGCCACGTCGAAGGTCCCGCCGCACTGTGCCGTCTACGGTCGACGTTCGTGCCGACGACGGCAATCGGTCGTTCTACCGATGGGGCGGCACGCGGTGGGGCCGGAGCAGTCCGTGGCGGCGTGCTCCAGCCGGGATGGGCAGTGCTGCCGATGGACGGATCGACGTGGGCACGGTGCCGTGAGCCGCGGCGGCCCGCAGCTGGCCGAACCGTCGCCGTGCGGCCCCGCTGATCGATCCCACCGGCTGCACCGGCCGAGGAGGCATGGACGGGCATGCGATGACCGTCCAGAAGAGTCCGGCGGGTGCACCCCCCGGCGTGCCCCTATGGGGACTTGCCCAGGCGCCCGCGCTGCTGCAGCACGAACAGCAACCCCATGGACGGCACCACGAGGACCAGCGCCGCGGCGGCGACCACGGTCAAGGCGGACAGCGTGGGTAACGGGGCAGCGGCGGCAGCGATCGGCAGGTGGGTGCCCAGCAGGTAGGGGTACTGCGCGACCCCCAGCCCAGGGTGACCGTCGCCGCGCAGCAGGTCGACGGCGTAGACGCCGGCGACGACGAAGCCGGCGACCATGTAGCCGGCCAACAGCATGTGCAGCGCCTCGAACCAGAAGGCTCCGTTGAAGGAGACCTGCAGGGGGTGCACGGCGACCACGTGCCCGCTGCGCAGCACCCACTCCGACCGGCTCGTTGATCCACCCGTTCGCGGCGACCACCGAGCACCCCCGATTGCGGCGCCCGACGAGGTGCTCCGGAGCCTTCGGGCCATCCCACCGGTCGACTACTGCAGCCGCGCGGAGTCGTGCGCCCGGTGCGAGTGGACCCAGCCCCGGGGCGCTCCTTCGGCCTGGCCGCCGAGCAGGCGCGGATGGACGCACCCCTCCGCGCGTCGCCGAGCACATGCGCACTCCCCGCGGAGACCGGGTCACGGGCGCGCGACGCCGAGCCGAGTGACCGGATTCTCCGGTCGGAGGCCCGGAACCGCCGCGCGTAGTCAGGTGCGCGGCGCGAGTTCGTAGACCGGTCCCAGGTCGGTGGGGCTGGTGTCAGGAACCTCGCGCAGGATCTTCGGCTCGCTGTGCAGGAGCCGGTGAACGGCCGTGCGGGTCGCCTCCGGGCTCAGCCCGGCCTGACGGGCGATGTCCTGCAGATGGGGCGCGCCTGCGCCGACCTCCCGCTCGGCGACGGCGCGGTACACGGCGGCATCCGCTCCTGACAGATCCTCTGCACGCATGGCATCTCCTCCGTCGGCCGCCACGGCGGCGTCGATCAGCTACACGACGATCGGTCGAGAGCTACCCGATTGCACGCCGGATGACGCCCCCGACGGCATCGGCAGAAGCACCCATCTACGGCGCGGTGTGGGGGGCGCTGAGCGAGGGCCGGCGTGACCGAGGGGTCTCACTCGCCCCCGAGGATGTGCATCCGCGAATACAGGTGGTGCCGGGCGAGCTCGTCGAGGAAGGACCGGCAACGCCCCACGAAGAACGCGAAGTGGTCGAGCCCGTGTGAGTATGTGCAGCGACGACGCGGGATCCTGGGCGCATAGGTGGAAGAGGAACGGAAGCGATGGGGGTCCTCGTCCACCGCGACCACCTGCTGCTGCAGGTCCTGCGGGTAGGAGGCGCCGCCCAGGACCACATGCCGCTCACGTACAGCACGGTGACGTGTGCGGCCCGTAGGCACGAGCTGTTGTAAGCGAGGGCGTCGAGGTCGAGGAGGTACACCAGCCCAGCCGGACCACATGAGCACCGTCCACATACCGAAGACGGCGGCCACGGCCAGGGGCCGACCGAGGTCAGCAGGCCGGGACGCCGCACCGCCCGGACGACCGCCCGCGCCGCCGTCCACGCCGCCGCACCCGTGATCCACGTGCCCCCGAGTCGTGGGGTGCAGGACGGTGGTGACCGCATCCACGGCGACCAGAAGGACCAGGAGCAGACCCGCAGCGTCGGCCGCCATGCCCATGTGCGCTACCCGCCCCGGCGCTCGGTCACAGGTTGGTCAGCAGGCTGACAGCGACGGCGATCACCACGGTCCCGAACAGGTAGGACAGGAGCGCGTGTCCCAGGCCGACCTTGCGAAGCTGCGTGGTCGCCAGCCGGGTCTCGGAAACGGCGAACGTCATGCCGACGGTGAACGCGACGTAAGCAAGATCGCTGTAAACCGGCGGCTCGTCCTGGTGGAACTCGATGCCGCCGTCGTTGCCCGCGTAGTAGAGCCGCGCGTACTTGAGGGCGAAGACCGTGTTCACCAGCGCCCAGGACAGAATCGCGTCGACGACGGCGAGGACGACGGCCGCGACCGCGACCGCGTCGTCCCGTCCGGCAGGTGCCGACGGCCTGGAGAACCGCGACCAGGCTGGCCACGGCCGCGACGAGAACCGCCGTGTCCGTGACGTGGGACCGTCCCTCTTCCTCCGCCAAGCGCTTGGTGCCTCGCTGGTCCTGCGGCCAGCCGATGCGCCAGACCCATCCCAGTACGACCGACACGGCAACAGCCCAGCCGACGAGGACCGCCAGCCAGGCCAGGCCGAGGCAGGGCCAGGGCCAGGGCCAGGGCCAGGGCCAGGGCCAGGGCCAGGGCCAGGGCCAGGGCCAGGGCGACCGAAGCCGCGGTGCCCGCGGCGAGCGACACCGCCAGGCGACGCCAGGAGATGATCCGCCGTTCCGGTTCCCCTCCTGCCGTCCGGGTCCCGCTCGCGGCGGGAGCACCGTGGCCACCCGGGCCACCCCCACCCGACGCAGGCGGCTCAGGAGGACGCGGCACGACCACCCGCCAGAGCGTCCGCACCAGCGAACTCCTGAACGATGCGCTCGCAGAAGGCGGGCAGGTCGTCGGTCGCTCGACGCGCACCCGGCACATTCGTGACCCTGGCCTGACGGGGTCCGTCGTAGACGACTGCTTCACGCCGCCTCCCTGTGGCTGCCGGTCCTCGGGGCGGCCCGAGCATCGGCGCCGTGGCGATGCCGGGCGCGATCCATCCGACGCCAGGCGTACACGCTGCGGTATCGGCAGACATGCCTATTCCGGGTCGCGGTGGCGCGGATCGGTCGCTCTGCCGATGTCGGACGCCGGAACATGCCCTCACCCTGGACGTCCGAGGCACGGACGCTCATGGCGGACCGGCGACGACGGCGCACCGCCGATTCGCACACGTGGCGCACGAGGAGGAGGACCAGGACATGATGCCCGTCTGCTTGTCAGTGGAGGAACCGGCCGCGCCGGCGCAGCGCTTCGACGTCCTCGCCGAGCTCGACGAGCTGCAGGCGCGGGCCCGGTCGGCGGAGGACAGGGCGGCCAACTTGGAGCGCGCGCTAGCCACCAACCGTCGGATCGGCATCGCGATCGGCATCCTGATGGCCCGGCGCCAGCTCACGGACGACCAGGCCATCGCGACCCTCAAGGCACAAAGCCAGCACCGCAATGTGAAGGTGCAAGAGCTGGCCGAGGCGGTGATCTACGCGGGGACGCTCTGAGAGCGTTTCCGGCGCATGATGGCGGGCGCCGGGCCGCACCGGATGCTTTGCACGGTCTCACAGCGCGGGAGCTCGAGCTACTGGCTGATCGTGGAGGGTTGCTCGAACAGGCAGATCGCGCGCACCCTCGCCATCTCCCGACGAACAGGGACGGCCCACGTGGAGCACACCCTGGCCGAGCTGCCAGCACCGACGCGAACCCCACGCCGCTGTCCGCGCCGAACGTGCAGGGTGGTGCGTCCCACCACGGACGGGAGAGGAACGATGAGCGGGAGAGCACCGGAGCTGGCTGACCTGCGTCTGGAGTCCGGGCGGCTCGCCGCCTCGTCTGCGACCATGCAGGAACGGGCTGCGGTGATCCTGCAGCAGCTCGGGCGGATCCTGGCCTTCGACGCCAGCTGGCTCGCAGTACGCGACCCCGAGCAGCACCGTCACGTCCCGCTGGCCACCACGGGCGCGGCCGAGCCTCTCCGTGACTACTTCAGTCGTCCGGAGGCCGACGAGGAGGTGGAGATGCTGGGCCTCAGCCGGGGTCGGCCGCCGATGCTGGCCAGCGAGATCTCGAGCTCGCTGTCCGAGGTCCGCGCGTGGGCCGACCACCTGCTCCCGGCGGGTTTCCGCCAGGGCCTCGCAGCCGGGCTGTTCACAACGGAGGGGCGGCACGTCGGCTTCCTCAGCCTGCTCTCCGCCGATCGGTCGCGGCCGAGCCAGGCTGACCTAAGGGTCGTCGCGGCCGTCACCACGGTGATCGCCGATGACCTGGACCGCACCCGGGACATCGCCGAGACCGCCCGGATCGTCGCGAGTGCCAGCGCCGGCGTCGTCCTCACCCGCGCAGGCGACGTCCTGCCGCTGCCAGGTCTCCCCGACGACCGCCTGCTGGCGCCGGGCTCACCGATCCTCACAGTCGCCGTGGACGAGTTGGCCGCGAGCGGGGCGTACATCTCGTTCCTCGCCCCTACCGGCACCGGTTGCGAGCAGCTGATCCGGGTCATCGCGCTCGACTTCGCCCGCCCCGACCTCGATCACCTCTACGCCGCGGTGCTCCTGCGCCCAACGGGCGACCTGTACGGCCTCTCTGTTCTGGACCTCCGGGTCCTGGGCCTCCTGGTCGAGGGCGTCACCGACATCCCGACCCTCGCGCAGTCACTCCACGTGGCCGCGGAGGCGGTGGCGGACTCCCTGGGGCGATGCCTGGTCGCCCTGCGGACCAGCGACCTCACGGCGGCAACAGTGCGCGCTCTGCGCGGCGGAATACGCATCCCGCCCGCAGTGACGGGAGCGACCTGAGCCGGTCCGGCGCGGACGGGAACCGGCCGCTTCGCCGATGGTCGTCGGCCGATCAGTCGGCTGTCGTTGAAGACAGCAACCGCCCGGTGGGCGTTCCCGTCGCGACCACCGACCACGGCCCGTTCGACGCCACGCTGAACGCTATCGATCGCTCCTTGCATGACGTCCCGGTGATCGCCATCTCGCACTCCCAGGCCTCGACCGCGGACGACGTCCGCATCGCCGCTGTGATCCATCACGGCATCGACATCTCGGCCGTGCCGGAGGGCCGAAGGCGCGGCGGGTTCGCCGCTTCCTCGGCGGATGAGCCCGGACGAGGGTCCGCGGGCAGCGGCGCCGATCGCCCGCGCCGCCGGCGTACCCCTGACGATGAGGTCCGCGAGCCCGCCCAGCGAGAGTGCTTCGATGCCGAGGTCAAGCCGCACCTCTGCTCGGGGCGTGGAGTACGTCGGCGAACTCGGCGAGCGGGACAAGCTCGAGCTGGACCCCGTCCACCAGCGTCTCATCACCGGTCACCTCCACGCTGACGCGGTCGGCCCCGAGGGCCACCCCCTCGACCCGGAGCGGGGCGAAGGCCGGGGGCAGCACGGGGTCGACCCACAGCCGCTCCCGAGGAGGCTCCGGGTCGAACCGCAGCAATGTCCGGACGAGCTGGACCGGGGTGGCCGAGGCCCACGCCTGCGGCGAGCAGGAGGTCGGGTAGGGCACCGGCTCGGGGAACTCACCACGGTCGCGCCGCGCGCGGCGGACATTCCGGGTTTCGGCTCGACAGAGTCCCCCCGGCACCCCGCATGGCTCGGCCCGATCGTCGACGATCAACCCGCGACTCCCGCCCGCCGCGCATCTCGGCGCACGGCTGCTCGGACACCCGCCCGGCACCGAGCTCGACGCCAGGGCCGCGGAGGCAGTGGCGATGTCGGCGCTGGTGGTCGGCCAGGACGCCGAGCGGCGAGGCCTCGGACGGCGCCGACGGGCCGTGGCGGATCGCGCCAAAGCCGGCGCCGGGACCGGTGCCGCACCGGCGATCCACATCTGGCCTGGAGTCGCCGATGAGCTTTGCTGCTCCTTCTCCTCGCGGGCTCGTACTGTCCTGCTCGAGTCAGAACGATCTCGTCCGTCCCGATGGCGGGCAGGACAAGTGGCGCTGCTGCGGCCGGCAGCCCTTGCGGGTCCTTGACTACTCGGAAGGGCGGGGCGACTGTTGTGATGTGGGTCACCACATGCGCAGGAGGCAAGGATGCCGCTGGTCCCCAGGCTCAGGCGGCGCTCGGGCATATGCGCGAGGTCGGCCGGCGACCCTTCCAGCACCTGACGGTCCAG
Organism: Pseudonocardia sp. NPDC049154; assembly: GCF_040648315.1. Taxonomy (NCBI): domain Bacteria; kingdom Bacillati; phylum Actinomycetota; class Actinomycetes; order Pseudonocardiales; family Pseudonocardiaceae; genus Pseudonocardia; species Pseudonocardia sp. NPDC049154. The sequence continues at coordinate 38,463 of NZ_JBEZDN010000016.1, read as the reverse complement.
GAGGCTCGCCAGACTGCATGGGCGTTCGTCGACCTGCAGGGGGCTCGCCGGTGCCGGCTGGATCAGGGCAGTCGGCTCGACGACGAGATCACGACGGATTTCCGTGCGCGACGTCCGCTTCCGGTCAATCAACACCAGCTTCGTGGTGAAGGAGCAAGACCATGAGCACGACACCTGATGTCGTCGAGGAATTCGACGTCCTCGTGATCGGGGCCGGTTTCGCCGGCATCTACCAACTCGACCGGCTGCGCAGCCTCGGTCACTCCGTGAAGATCCTGGAGGCCGGCCCTGAACTCGGCGGGATCTGGTACTGGAACTGCTACCCGGGTGCCCGGGTCGACACCGAGGGCCCGATCTACCAGTTCTCCCGCGACGATCTGTGGAGGGACTGGGAGTTCACGGAGCTCTACCCCGGCTGGAACGAGGTTCGCGACTACTTCGCCTACCTCGACCGCAAGCTCGACATCAGCAAGGACGTCCGGTTCAACACCCGGGTCACGGCGGCGCACTTCCACAGCGGCCACAACCAATGGGTGGTGCGCGCGTCGGACGGCACGACCATGCGCTGCACCTACCTCGTGGCCTGCCTCGGGTTCGCCTCGAAGCCGTACATCCCGCAGATCCCCGGCCTGGCCCAGGACACTTTCGAGGGACGCTGGCATCACACGGCCCTGTGGCCGCAAGAGGGGCTGGACTTCACCGGCAGGCGGGTCGCCGTCATCGGGACCGGGGCGAGCGGCGTCCAGGTCGTCCAGGAAGGCGCCGGCGAGGCCGCACAGCTGACGCTCTTCCAGCGCACGCCGAACCTGGCGCTCCCGATGGGTCAGCGCAAGCTCGGCCCGACCGACCAGGCGGCCATCAAGGCCACGCTCCCCGAGCGGTTCGAGTCCCGCGGTCAGACGTTCGCGGGCTTCGATTTCGACTTCGAGCCCCGGAATGCGACCGACGTGAGCCAGGAGGAGCGCACCGCCGAGTACGAGCGACTCTGGCAGGCCGGTGGCTTCCGCTTCTGGCTCGCGACCTTCCAGGACACGCTGTTCGACCCGAAGTCGAACGAGTACGCCTACGCATTCTGGCGGGACAAGGTGCGTGCGCGGATCACCGACGCAGCGATGCGGGAGAAGCTCGCGCCGACCACGCCACCGCACCCGTTCGGGGTCAAGCGCCCCTCCCTCGAGCAGCACTACTACGAGGCGTTCAACCAGGACAACGTGGCACTCGTCGACCTCAACGACACGCCGATCCAGTCGGTCACCGAGCGCGGCATCCTGACGGCGGACGGGATCGAGCACGAGTTCGACATCATCGTGCTCGCCACCGGGTTCGACGCCGTCAGCGGCGGGCTCACCGCGATCGACATCCGGGGCGCCGACGGCTCGCTGCTGCGCGACAAGTGGGCCCCCGGGGTGCGCACCCACCTCGGCATGGCCACGGCAGGGTTCCCAAACCTGCTGTTCGCCTATGGCCCACAGAGCCCCTCGGGCTTCTGCAACGGCCCGACCTGCGCGGAGATCCAGGGCGAGATGATCGTCGAGACCCTCGAGCACATGCTGAGCAACGGCCACCGGCGCATCGAAGCGACCCCGGAGGCCGAGGAGGAATGGACCCACCACGTGGCCGAGTTGGTCGCGCCCACGCTCTTCCTCCACGCCAAGTCCTGGTACGTGGGCGCGAACATCCCCGGCAAGGCAGTCCAGATGCTCAACTACCCGGGCGGTCTCCCGCTCTACCGGGCGAAGTACGCAGAGGCGAAGGCGAACGACTACGCCGGATTCCAGGTCTCCTGAGCAGCAGCCGACCGGGCGGCCCCGCGGCGGCCGTCCGGATCGCCTCTGCGCGGGCCCGGGCGCCCTGAAGACGCGGACGCGCCCCGCACGGGCTTCACAGGACATGCCCTGGTCTGGGCTGGGACCGCGGCGTCGCCGCCAAGGCCCTCACCCCCACCTCTCAACCCGAGTTAGCTACCGCCGCAGATCGAGTTGATCATCCCGCTGGCGCCGACCGCAAGGTCGTCGAGCCCTCTTTGTCCATCGAACATCTGGTCTGGGTATCTGCTTAACTGCAGTAGTCTGATCTCGTGAGCGGCGGCGGTCAGGCCCACCCTGTGGCGGGGGAGGATTATCCGCGTACCTATCAGCAGCTCCAGGACTGGTTCCGTGATGACGCGGCATGCCTGGATTACCTCGCTCGGCTGCGCTGGCCGGCGGGCTTCACGTGTCCGGTGTGTGGAGGCGGCGAGTCCTGGCGCACGAAGCAGGGGCTGTGGATGTGTCGGGCCTGCGGGCGGAAGACCTCGGTGACCGCGGGGACGATCTTCCATCGAACCCGGACGCCGTTGTCGACGTGGTTCGCCGCGATCTGGTTCATCACCTCGCAGAAGAACGGCGTCTCCGCCCAAGGGCTGCAACGGGTGCTGGGTTTCGGCTCCTACGAGACCGCCTGGGCATGGATGCATAAGCTGCGCCGGGCCATGGTCCGCCCGGACCGCGACCTGCTCAGCGGGGTCGTCGAGCTCGACGAGACCTTTGTCGGAGGCCGCTCGACCGGCCGGATCGGCGCCAGCAGCGACAAGGTGCCGATCATGGTCGCGGTCGAACGCGATGGGCCGCGGCGGCTGGGCCGGGTCCGGTTCCAGGTCGCCGCCGCCCCGAACACCCTCGAGCTGGTCGAGTTCGCGACCGCGACCATCGCTCCCGGCTCCACGGTACGCACCGACGGCGCCCGCATGCTGCGCCGCCTTGCCGATCTGGGCTACACCCACGAATACGTCGACGGCTACCGGGCGCCCGACCCGGCCGCGGTCCTCCCCGGGGTGCACATGGTCGCCTCGCTACTCAAGCGATGGCTGATCGGCACCCTGCACTACGGCGTCGACCGCGCCCAACTGCCCTACTACCTCGACGAATACGCCTTCCGCTTCAACCGGCGCAGCTCCACCAGTCGAGGTCTGCTCTTCTACCGGCTACTCCAACAAGCCGTGCACACCGACCCGCAGCCGCTGCCCACACTGGTACGACCGTTCTACCAGGCCGACTGCAGTTAAGCAGATACCCAGAACATCTGGGCGAACTGGCGACCCGACACGCCGAGCGAACTTCCTGCTTCCGAGCAGGGATCATCATGCCGCGGCGATCCTTGACTCTGCTGGCCTTACAGCGTAGGCCCTACCGACCGAGCCCCTCCTCAGCGACATTGTTCCGCAGCTGGATGACGACCTGCGTGGCGGTGGTCGCGCCGAGCGCCGTGAACACGACCAGCGGGACTGTGCCGAGCAGAACGCGATGGTGTACCAGCGCTTGCGGCCGACTTGTCGATGTAGAGCGCGCAGATGATTGAGGCTACGACGCCGACGGCGGAGGTGATCCAGCCGTAGAGCAGGCTGGTCTGCAGGGGCAGTTCGAACACCTGGCTGTAGTGCGTGGGCAGCCACGCGACCAGGCCGTTGTTGATCACGTATGCGGCGATCCAGAGCACCCAGGTCATCAGGGTGCGCTTGAGGTACATGCCGCGGAACATCTCCCGCCAGTCCGAGCGCGCGGTGGCGTGCGGGTCGATCGGACGGACGACCGGTTCGGGCAGCGGGGCCAGGCCAGCCCGGCGCCCAAGCGGGCAAAAGCACTAAGGCGCTCGCCCAGCAACTGGAGGTGACTGGATAGCGGATTGTAAGTGGATCCAGTCACGTGTTGGGCATATACCCAGCCGATTTTGTATTGTGACGCCTTGTCGATCAAATAGTCGACATGCTCTGCGTTCGGCGCCGTGTGGCCTATAATCGCGAGCCGGCTAGCCGCTGTCGATGCGGCGCCCGTTGGCGTAAGCGTTGCCCTGTCCCTCACCCAGCCCGGTGGCGGCCAGTTCCCGTCAAAAGTAGGAGGACTATTAGGATTGTCAGAATGAACTGACCCCTCTTGAATCACGACGACAGCCGGATTCGTTCGCTCCATGAACTCCTCAGGGGGGATGGTCCCCGGGTTGAGGACGACGATTGCACCGGAATAACGGTCGCGCACTTGCTGCACGAGCGTAGCGGCATGGTCCACATGGTCCGGAAGTATCTGGTCAATAAAGATTCCGGCGACTCCATATGTGGCGAACCACCTGTCGACGTCACCCATTATGTCTGTGGTCCTCGGGCAAAGAGGCGGCTCGTCCTTGGTATTGTCGTAGCAGTCATGCACGTAACCCAAGATTGAAGCGCACACTCCCTTTAGTTTTTCAATGACTCTTTCGTAGTCGGGGTTTGCCGCAACGAAGTGACCATCGCCATGGTTAATCACTACGATCAGTTGGCCTGACGTCAATAACCCACCAACATTCGTGAGAGTATCCCAAGCCTCATCTCCTTCGCTCGGGTAATCATACGCTGGAACCAGCAGGCCAGACGGTTGATTCGGCATCTCAGCTCCCGACACTGGCACTGGAAGTTCTTTATGCCTCCAACAAGTAAGGCCGGATTTGTGTTCAATAAACGCTCAACGTCATCCCGCGCTTTGCACCATGGTCCTGCGACCACGCACACGAGCAATACGTAGTCCTGCGTACCTCGCGCACGAGCGGCCTCCAGCTCGCTTGCCTTGCGGCGGCGTCGGGGGAGCCAGTTCATGGGCGGTGCTCATCGGGGAGGCGGGTGATCAGTGACAGCTCGGCTCCCGGGCCAGTCCTCAGTCGAAGAAACGCGGCATGTCGTGACTTCACCGCCTGCGGCAGTGGCCTGCCGGGTGGCGCGAGGGATTTGATCGCCCCCTCCCCCCTGGCCGGTGGGGGCCTGGGGGAGTGGGGGCTGGGGGCTCGGCAGGGGCACGACAGGGGGCTCTGTGTTGGCCTCTGCCGTATCTGCACATTTGCCCAGCCCGTGCTGAACCACAACGTTGGCCCGGCCCGACATCGCTCGGTGCAACTTACTGGGCCGTGCGGACCAACCTTGTTGAACAAGGTTTGGCGCGCTTCTAACGTCGGGTGTTGTTGGCCGGGTGCACCGTCAGTCGCGCGATGGGGTGCCTGGGGACCCGGTGATGGGAAGGCAGGGGCTCCCCGTGCGCACCGATGCTCTCGGCTCGGACGAATCGGACGGCTACAACCAGGTCCGGCTCGGGCCGGCCGGTCGCTCGGTCGCAGGAGGCGACCGCTTGGTGGGGCTGACGTTCCCGGACCTGGCGCGCATGGAGCTGGACCAGGCGCTGCATCAAATGGCCGCGTTGACCTGGCCAGCCCGGTTCTGTAGACCTGGCGAGCGCGGCCGCGCATGGCCGCTTTGGGGGCGGGATGGCCGATAGGCCGCACGACGCGCTGCAGCGAGTACAGGAAGCCCAGGTACGGACGGTCGAGCTGCGCGAGCAGCTCAGCGACCTTTTGCGCGAGCTCAGCGCCTCCTACGGCGAGGAAGCCCGACAGCGCGAGCAGCGGGCGGACAACCGTCGGTATCCGGTTCAGTTCGACCACCGCACCACAGCCAAGTCTTGGCGGGCGCTGGCCGACACGGCGTCTCTGACTGCCCGTAGATGGGAGGAAACCCGGAGCACGGGCGAAGCCACTCCCACGTGCCCCCGCTGCTCCGAACCCGTGCCGCGAGAGGTCCTGCTGGAGTTGGCGCTCGGCGCTGCGTCGGCGGCGGAGTGCCCGCGATGTGGAGGTCATGCCGAACTCGCCCTACGACCTGCCAATGCCGAGCGGGGCGCAGCGCCTGCCGATGAAGTGTCTAACGCCATCGCGGACGAAGACCTGCGCATCGCCAACGGCCTCAACGACGTGGTTGTGGCCAAGCTCTTCGCAGCGGGCCTACGCCTCAACGGCGCGCTCTCTCTGACCACAGGGACGGCCCGCCAGCGGCTGACGGAGGCTATCGACGAGGTGGACGAGAGCATCGTCGCGATCCGGAACGTCGCTTTCGGACTCACGAGAAACCGCGAGCGAGACATATAGCGCCCGGCCTGCGACCGGACCCGTCGACCAGCGGTTCTGTCGGACATGGTACCGGGCCCGTCGGACAGACCGTCGCGGACGCGCCCGGGGTGCCGCGTGGCCCTGGCCCCTGACCCCTGGGCCCCCGGGCCCCCTCGGTGCCCGGCCCCCCTGTGGTGGGGCCCCGGTGTTATAGAGGCGGTGGCCTGCCTGGTGGCGCCAGGGATCTGGTCGCCCCTTTCTCCCTGGGCGGTGGGGCCTGGGGGTGGGGGTCGGGTGGCGGCACCCGGGGCGGCATGCGGTGGCGGACCGGGCCGTACAGGGCACGCTGTGTTGGAACGAGGGCGTTGCGCACGCGCGTCGACGCGCACGGTCATCCTTGCCGGATGAGGACGCCCGCGATGCGCGCCGGAAGGCTCGACACATTCGGCCAGCTATTCGGCAGCGCGCCGCTCGATCCTGGGAGGGGAACATTCATGGCGACCGGTGAAGCACCCGTGCTCGAGGCTCTGGTCGAGATGAACGGAGTGTCGTTGGCCCGAGCCGAGCTCGACCCGGCGACGCTGCTGCTGGTGAGGATTGCCGCCCTCGCCGCCGTCGAAGCGCCTACCGCGTCCTACCTGATGCACGTCGGTCCGGCCGTGGAGTCGGGCGTGAAGATCGAGCAGGTTCAGGACGTGCTCGTCGCGGTCGCCCCCATCGTCGGGGCACCCCGTGTCCTCTCCGCCGCAGGGAAGATCACTGAAGCGCTCGGCGTCGCGATCGTGGTCACCGAGGACGCGGCGACGGCCGACGACTGACGGCCGGGCCACGCGCAGCGCGTTGGGGGGCCGGGTGGACCCGCCCCCGTCTGCAGGGGGTGGGGTGGTTGGCCGGGGTGCACGTGGTCCCCGCGTCGCACGCACCCGGGTTCCACCCCCGGGCTCGGTTGCTCCTCCTCGTGCGCCACGGCCTGCTCGTGGGGTTACGCGTCGTCCTCGTCGTCCTCGTCGTCCTCGTCGTCCTCGTCGTCCTCGGCGTCCTCGTCGTCCTCGTCGTCGGTGTCGACGTGCCCGGGCTCGGTGGGCTCGACCTGCTCGGGCTCGGTGGTCACGTCGTCGTGCTGGGCGACGTCGGCCTCGGGCTCGGTGTGGGCGTGCTGGGGGTCGGTCGTCGTGGCTCCCTCCTTGGTCGCTCGGGTGAGCGCCTGGTGGTGGGTGCGCCAGTGGTGGAGGGCCAGGCGCTCGATGCCCACGTGGTCGTGGTCGATGAGGTGGGCGCCGCAGCAGGACAGCTACACCTCGGCGGGGCTGCACCACACGAGCACGCTGTCCCCGTCGTCGGCGAGGGGCGGGTAGCGGACGCCGAGGCGGGTCGGTGGCCGGCGGTGCTGGCGTCGCGCAGGGCCTCGGTGCGGCCGTAGCGGCGCTCGCGCTTGGCGACCTTGCGCTCGATCCGGCGGAGCTGCCCTGCGCGCCAGCGGTACAGGGCGCGGGCCCGGCGGGACATCGCGTCCTCCTCGTCGCCGTCGATGAGGGGCAGGCAGCGCCGCATGGCTGGTGCTCCTGGAGCTCGAGATGTTAAGGGTGGCCTTCGCCGGCGCCGCTCCGGACGGGGGAGCGCCCGGTTCAGCCACTTGTCGCTGGTCGGTCCGGGGTTGGAGAATCTGGCGAGTGGTCCGGATACGTGAGTTCTTCCGCGATGCGAACGCACCAAGAGCGCACGACGTTCTGCCCGCCGCATTCGCGGCAGTCCGCAACGGCGCCGGAAGGCTTTTGCTGGTTCGTCGGATCGACGATGGCAACTGGGAGTTGCCCGGAGGCCGGATCGAGGTCGGAGAATCGGTCAACGAAGCCGTTATACGTGAAGTTGCCGAAGAGTCCGGCATCACCATCGCGCTCACTGGATTAGCCGGCGTCTACAGCGATCCCAGTCATGTCTTGGTCGACCCAAATGGCTCAATTCACCAACAACTGGCGCTGTGTTTTCACGCTGTTCCCACAGTGCCGGACGAGGGCGGCCACCCGCGTCCCGACGGCATCGAAACGAATGCGGCGGCCTGGTGCGCAGATGTCGACATAGCCGATCTCAGGATGCACCCAGCTATGCGACTACGAATCGACAACGCACTTGGCCCGCGAGCCCAACCCTACTTTGAATAGAAGTTTCTTCATTCTCGTCGACTTCCCGGAGGGCTAGTACTCCAGCCGCACTTCGTTATGTGATCTTCCGATAGGCTTCGATCTTGGGGAGTCGTCGGAGGATCTCGAGGCGTGGGCCGGTGGCCTGGACGGGTTGTTCGGGCTGGTGGCGGGCCGGTTCTTCCGTGCGGAGCCGCGGCGGCGTGCGCGGGCGTATGTGCGTGGGTTGTTGGCGCCGTTGGCCGGGAAGAACGGGTGGACGCTGGCCAAGGTGGCCGGGGACGCGACGCCGGACGGGATGCAGCGCCTGCTCAACGCCGCCACGTGGGATGCCGACGGTGTGCGCGACGATGTGCGCGACTACGTGGTCTCCCACCTCGGCGAGCCGGGTGGGGTGCATCAGCCACTCGAGAGTGCGGGTGACCTCGGCCCAGCCGTCCTGGTAGACGGGCAGACCGTGCTTGTTGCACAGGTAGAGGGAGTCCATCAGCTCGCCGTAGACATCCAGTTGGAGCTGGGTCGCCGCGCCGTTGCCGATCCGCACCGGCCGCGAGCCCCGGTAGCCCTCCAGGTGGGAGAGCTCGGCCTCGGGCAGGTCCTCGCGCCCGTCGATGCCGTACATGATCTGCAGCGGGCCGGACTCGCGCCCGGCCCCGTGCCGGACACGCTCCTGTAGCCAGGCCATGAACGCGCCAGCCTCCTCGGTGAAGCCCAGCCGTAGCAGCGCGTAGACGGAGAAGGCGGCGTCGCGCATCCAGGTGTAGCGGTAGTCCCAGTTGCGTGCGCCGCCCAACTGCTCCGGCAGGCTGGTGGTCGGGGCGGCCACGATCGCGCCGCTCGGCGCGTAGGTGAGCAGCTTCAGCGTCAGCGCCGAACGATGCACCATCTCCCGCCACCGCCCGCCGTAGCGCGACCGGCGCACCCAGCCTCGCCAGAACGCCGCTGTGGCGTCGAAGGCGGGGAGCCGCCGGTGCCGCACGCGGACGCGGTGCATCGAACCGGGGGCAGCAGTACCAGTCGATCGTGCCGTCCGTGCCGACGAGCGCGACGGTGTGCAGGTCGCCGATCAGGCCGTGCTCGGCGATCGGCAGATAGCGTGGACGTCGGACTGCACCAGACACCCGGTCCCTCCTCGGGCTGCATAGCTCGTGCGCGCGTCCGGAGCGCCTGCCGCTGTCCGCCGCGGGCCGCCGCCGCCGACCAGCCGGGCCGGGCGGCGGCCGGAGACCGGCTGCCACTGACGGCTGTCGTGCAGCCGCTGGATCCGGTAGGTCATCACCATCCGGCGGGGGTCGAGCAGGCCCCACAGCGCGACGGTCGCGGTCGTGCCGTACCACCCCGCCCATCCGGCGGCCCACCGTCGCCAGCTAGTGCGCCCCCGGGCGAGCAGCGCATAGTGGCCGAAGACGACGAGCCGTCCGCCGCCCCGTAGTGCCCGGAAGGAGCGTATCGACGTCGCGCCGCCGATCCCGTCCAGAACGACGTCCACCCCATCGCCGGTCAGCTGGCGGATCCGGGCCAAGAAGTCCTCGGTGCGGTAGTCGATCGCCACCGCGACGAGCCGCTGGACGACGGCGCGGTCGCGGGCCGCCGCGGTGCCGAAGAAACGCAGCCCGGCAAGCGTACCGAGCTCGAGGACCGCCAGGCCGCGCCATGCACCAGCACCGACTCACCAGTGTGCACGTGCGCGCTACGGTGCAGCATCTGGTAAGCGGTCGTGTAGGTCAGGACCAGGCCCACGACCTCTGCCGGGTCGAGGCGCTCGGGCACCTCGACGGCCTCCGCCTCGGGCACGCAGACGTACTCGGCGTAGCCGCCATAGGCGGTCAGCGCGGCAACCGGTCCGCGACGTGCAACCGCGCGCAGGTCGAGCCGAGCTCGTCGGCGACGCCGACGATCTCGTAACCGGGCGTGAACGGCGGCCTGGGCACGCCCAGGTACGTGCCGGCGCGCAACTGAGCATCGGTCAACTACACCCCCGCGGCCAGGACCCGAACGCGCACCTCACCCGGACCCGGTCGGGGGACGTCGTCCTCCACCACCCGCAACACGTCGGGTCCGCCGTAGTGATCGGCGACGACACGCTTCATCACCCTGAGGCCTCCCCACGGTTGATCAACGCTCGGCGAAGGCCCACTGGAGACTCCGCCGACTAGCGGGATGCCTATTCGGAAAGTTCGAAGCGGTAGTCGCTGGCGGATATCCTAGCCAGAGGCGAAGGCCACCAGTCCTGCGGCCGTTCGACCTTGATTGACGTCCTTACGAGGACGTGTAGCTCAGCTACGGACGATTCACTGAGCCTTCGCCCACCTGGCCTGCGGGTTCGAGGTTGGCACCTCGACGATGGACCGCTATGTCCGTGAGGCCCTCGCGTTGCTGGCGGCGATGACCCCACGGCAGCAGGCGAGCGAGGTCGGGCCGCCGTCCTCGGCTTGAGCCGTATGATCTCGGTGACCGCGTCGCCGGTGACCAGACGGGTGTTCCAGTCGACCGTGCTGGTCGTAGAGGAGAACACCACCTTCGGCATGTCCCGCCAGCGGCCGGCGAACTCGATCGCCGCCGGTGTGGCGCCAGGCCAGGGCCTCACCGCCCGGTACGACACACGACGGTGCTCTTTGCCACTGACGAGCGCGCCGCGACGACCCTGAACATGCTCGCCGAGTGCTTCGAGACCATCGGCGGGGTCGGAGAAGGTCGTGCTCGCCGACCGGATGGGCTGCCTAAGGCCGCGGTCGTGGCCGACCAGGTCGTTCCGACACCGGACTACGGGCGCTTCGCCTCCCATTACCGGTTCCGCCCGGACTTCTGCCACGGCAACGATCCGGAGTCCACGGGCATCGTGGAGAACCTCGTCGGCTACGCCAAGCAGGATCTGATCATCGGCTTCGACCTGGTCGACCTCGACACCGGGCAGGAGCAGGGGCGCCCGGTGGACCTGGCCGCGGCCAACGAGGCGGCCCGCAGGCGGTGCACGGAGGTCAACGCGGCGACGCACTCGGACGTTCGAGTCGTGGCTTGCGCGTGACGCCGCGATGGCGCTGGACTTCGATCCGGACGCGACCGCCTTCGCCGCGCAGCCGTTCTGGCTGGCCTGATCGGACGCCGACCGTCCCCGCTCGCACGCCCCGGGCTTCGTCGCCCGCACCCGACACAGCGTCGGAGTTGTGGTCGATTGCCGCCCGGCCAATCGGGTCCGATCGCGCTACGCCGCTGCGTTCGCGGCAACCGAGCGCGCCTACACAAAGGTCGGCTGGGAGTATCGCCTGGTCACCGGGTATGACCTGGTGTGGCCGGCGAACCTGCGCTGCCTGGCCGGCTACCGGCACCGGCTGTCACCGATCGAGTCTCGGGTCACGGCGGTAGCGCGGTCGTCCGGCCCGACGCGGAGTACCTCGGCCCGCGCAGGGCCCGTGCGCGGAGCTCGCGGGCGGCGGGCGAGAGCCCACTCGCGTGTCTGGGCAGGCGGATGCGCAGCGCTGCCCGCCTGCTGGTGAAACGTAGAGGCGAGGCGATCTGCAGCGCCTCCCCGTCGATACCGGCGTTGATGGGGGCTTCGGAATCCACCTCGAAGGTCGACGTTGTCCAGGCCACGTACCCGGGAAAGCGCTCGGGACGACCGGCCGCGACGGCGGCGAGGAAGGCCTTGTCGGCGGGGTCGGCCGGGAGCTCGAGGGCGATCACCCCAAGGTGACCGGTGTCGAGACGGGGACGGCTGACGAGGGTGCCGATCGTGCGGCCATAGGGGTTGTTCGAGACCTGGACGACGTGTGCGGCGGTGTGCTGCTCCCCCGCCGGGCCGATGAAGCGCAGGTCGAAGGGTGGTCGTCCCGGCTCCAAGAGGCCGGGCAGGGTGCTCAATGTGGTCTCGAGCTTGGCGTCGCGGTACTCGGGCAGGCGGACTATCTCGGCGTACAAGCCGAGGGAGACGTTGTTGACGAACGGCCTCCCATTCACGTCCCCGAGATCCATCGGGCGTTCCACCGCCGCCCCGAACGCGTCGAGCGCGCCGACCACGTCGTCGCGATCGAGGCCCAGGTCCATCGCCAGGTGATTCCGGGTGCCTGCCGGGACGACCACCATGGCCACGCCGTGCCTGGCGGTCACGCCCGCGACGAGCGCCTGGGAGCCGTCGCCGCCCGCCATGCCGACCACGTCGGCCCCGCCGGCCACCGCCGCCTCGGCCAGCTCGACCAGGTCCTGACCTGGTCCGAGGACGACCGGCTCGATGCCGCGGGCTCGGCATTCTCGCTGCAGGCCGAAGCGCTCCGCCTTGCCCCCTCCGCTGCGTGGGTTCATGAGCAGCACGGGGTGGTCGGCGGGCGGGACGGTCCGACTGGGTGACGAGCGCGCGCGGCGGACCGCGCGGACGCGGCTGACGGCCGCGCCCGTGCCCAGGACGAGGGTGAGTCCTCCGATGACCAGACGAGCTCGCCGGTGTCTCCGGCCGGGTTCCGCTGCGGTCACGGCGCCGACTCCGGCGAGTCGCCGGGTGCTGTCGCACCGTCCCTGGGTCGCGCCCGGGGCATCGACATGCCTTTCCTCCTTCTCGTGCCGGGCTTCACGTCCGGCCGCTGGCCCACGGCGCCGCGGGCATCGGATCCGCGCAGCCGCCGGGGTGTCACGACAGGTCAGGCCCTGTCGAGTCGCGGGAGCACCACCTCCTGGACGACGAGCTGTACGCCGGCGGCGATGGGGATGGCGACCAGTGCGCCGACGATGCCGAGCAGGGCTCCGCCGAGCAGTACCGCGACGAGCGTCGCTACCGGGGACATCTTCACGGCTCGGCTGAAGACCTTCGGGGACAGCACGTAGTCCTCGAAGAGCCGGTAGACGACGAAATAGCCGGCCGTGGCCAGGGCAACCGGCCACGAGACGGTCCAGGCGCCCAGGCACACGACAACTCCGGCGAGGGTCGAGCCGATGGTGGGGATCAGGTCCAGGAAGCCGACCAGAGCGGCCAGCAGGAGGGCGTAGGGCACGTGCAAGATCAGCAACCAGATGTAGGTCAGGATCGTCGCGACGAGCGAGGTCACGAGGTTGCCCAGGACGTACCCACTGATCCTGGTGGCGATCTCCTCGCCCAGCCGGGCGACCCGGGCCCGTCGTGATCTCGGGATCAGACGGTGGAAGGCGCTGCGGATCTGCGGCAACGAGCCGAGGAAGTACACCGTCAGCACCGCGACCACCCCGGTGGAGATCGCGGCGTTCACGACGACGACTCCGGCGCCGAGCACACCGTTCACGAGATTGCTGCCGCCGCCGGCGAGGGCCTGCTCCAGGCTCTGCTGCAGCTGGAATCGCTCGTTCAGACCGCCGAGGAAGGAGCTGCGGTCGTTCAGCATCCCCACATAGACGGGGGCATCGGCCCTGAACGCCGCGACCTGCGCGATCAACGGCGGTATCGCCGCCGCGATCAACCCGCCGACGAGGACGGCGATGCTCGCACACACCACCGTGACCGCCACCCAGCGCGGCAGCCCGCGGCGGACCAGCGACGCCACCGCCGGTTCGAGACCCACGGCGAAGAACAACGCCAGTCCGATCAGAACCAGCATGTTGCGGGCCGTGAAGATCAACACAGCCAGTCCGGCGGTGATCCCCACGCCAGCCGCGGCCATCATGCCGATCCGGAAGGGCGATCGGGAATCCCCCGCTCGGGCCGACGGCGTCGTGGGCCGTGCAGCTTCGGACGCATCCGAGGGCGCTTCCATGGGCACTTCCGCCGCCGGCCTCACGTGTTCATCCGCCAGGTGTTCATCGACGTTCATCGCTGCGTCCTGCCCCGATGCCGTGCTGGATCGGCGTGGCGGATGCGGTGGTTCGACGCAGCTGCGGCCGAGACGCCACCGCGCGGGCTCGGCCTCGCGTCTCGGTTGTGCCGGCTGCGCCTTCTGCAGGCCACCTCGCAGGAAGGTGCCGGAAACCCGTCGGCGCACTCATGGGTTCACGCTGCCCCCACCCCCGCTCGCCGAACCAAGGCCGAAGGGCCCGGCGCCCGCGGGCCGGTTCGCCCGGGTCTGCCGCGGCAGGCACAACATGCGCGGCACGCTCGCGGTTCCCTCGGAGGGGCGGGCATGGTGACCTGAGCGGTTCGTCCGGCGGCAGAGGTCAGGCTGCCGTGCCCCCTTCGGTCGTGCGGTCGAGCGTAGGTAGTGGGCGGTGGCAGATCTCGTGTGCTTCGTCGGGCGGGACGCCGAGCATGCGCAGCAGGTCTTCGGTGACCTGGTCGGTGGCCTGGGCGTCGTCGCGCTCGGGCCGGTCGTGCAGGAGCTGTCCGAGACAGAGGGCCGCACCGGCCACGATGGTCATCGCGAGGTCGACGTCCGTGACGGTGAACCGGCCCGCTCGGTCGGCCGCGACGATGTCGCGACGGGCTCGGGGCGCGATGCCCTTGTCCGACGTGGCGATCGCGAGGCCGTGCCGGAGCAGGACGTTGCTGAGCTCGGGTTGCCGGCGGTGCAGGCGCCCGGTGAGCCGGAAGCTGCGCGCGAAGACCTCGGCGGGGTCGTCGATGTCCGTGGTGAGTTCGTCGAGCAGCGCGCCGTGGGCGTCGAGCGCCTCTTCGACCGCGGCCTGGAACAGCTGTTCCTTGCTGTCGAAGTGGTTGTAGAACGAGCCCATCCCCACGTCGGCGGCCTGCGTGATCTCGAGGATGGGCACGTCGGTCCGGCCTGCGCTGAGGAAACCTTGTGCGGCGCGCACGAGCGCGGCTCGCGTGTGCGCCTTGCGGCGATCCCGTCTGGTGGGGGCGCGCTCGCCCTGCTCCGTCATGTCTGAGCCTCCGCTCGTCGATCGTCTCCACGCTAGCACGCAACGTCAGTTCTGATGAATTCGTCAGAACACTTGACTGACGCTACTCTCATAGTTGAGTATATCCTCAGTTACGAGGAACCCGAGGAGCGAACGTGAATACGCACCACGACCCCCACACGGGCCTGCACAGCGAGCGGGGCGCGTTGGCCGGCGAGCACCCCGGTCGAGCGGCGAACCCGGTCATCAAGGTCCGCGATCTGGCGTGGCTGGAGTTCGAGAAGCCGGACCTGGAGCGCGCCGAGCTGTTCGCCGCGGCGTTCGGCTTCGTCACCGCCTCACGAACCAGTTCGGAGCTGCAGCTGCGCGGCTCGGATGCGGGCACCCCGTGTGTGCTGATCCGGCGGGGCCCCCGGTCGCGACTGATCGGCTCGGCCTTCCAGGCCGCGGACCGGAGCGATCTCCTGCGGCTCGCCGAGGTGACCGGGCGGACCGTCTCCGCCCTGCCGGAGACCCTGGGCGGGGTCGGTGTCGATCTGGTCGACCCGAGCGGAGCGCGAGTGCGAGTGGTCGCGGACACCCATCAGCTGCCCGGCCTGCCCGCGCAGCAACCGCTGTCCTGCAACGTCGGACACGAGGCGACGCGGGTGAACGCGACACAGCGGCCGCCTCGGGCTCCCGCGGCGGTGCAGCGGCTGGGGCACGTGGTGCTGCAGACCAACCGTTACCTCGAGACGCTCGACTGGTACCTGCACCACCTCGGGCTGATCGTCAGCGACTTCCTCTACTACCCCGGCCAGCGCGAACGCGGGCCGGTGATGAGCTTCATCCGCTGCGACCGCGGTGCCATCCCCACCGACCACCACACCCTGGCGATGGCGCTCGGCCCCTCCAACCGCTACGTCCACTCCGCCTACCAGGTCGCCGACCTGGACGCCCTCGCCGCCGGGGGCGAGTTCCTGCGCGAGCACGGCTATCAGCGGTCCTGGGGGATCGGCCGGCACATCCAGGGCAGCCAGGTCTTCGACTACTGGCGTGACCCGGACGGCTTCCTCGTCGAGCACTTCAGTGACGGCGACCTGTTCGACAACACCCTCGAGCCCGGATGGGCCCCGATGACCGCCTCCGGGCTGGCGCAGTGGGGCCCGCCGGCGACCAAGGACTTCCTCGGCATGACCCCCGGCCGGGAGTCCCTGCGGGAGCTGCGGGCGATCGCCCGCGCCCTGCGCAACCACGACACCGAGTTCGACCTCCACCGACTCATGGGACTGCTGAAGGTGCCCTCGTCATGACCACGACAATCCTGCGAACCGCCACCGCCTGGTACGTCCGGACGACACGCGGCGCCGCCCGCATCGACACCGACGCCACCACGACCGCCCAGCTGCTGGCCGATCCCGATGCCGTCAGCGCCGCGACCGCCCGCACCGACACCGTCCCGGTCGAGGACCTCGACCTGCTCTCGCCGGTCAGCGCGCCCTGCCGGGTCGTCGCCCAGATGACCAACTTCGCCTCGCACGTCACCGACGCCGGCATGAACCCGGACACGATCCCGCTGACGTTCTTCCGCAAGGCGTCGGGATCGATCAGCGGCCCACACGCCGACGTCGTCCGGCCCGCCCACGTGCACCTGCTCGACTACGAGGTCGAGATCGGTCTCGTCATCGGCCGCGAGATGACGGTCGGCACCGAGATCACCGAGGACAACCTCGCCGACCACATCGCCGGCCTGGTGGTGGGCAACGACGTGTCCGCCCGCGACGTCCAGCTGCCCCAGACCCAGTTCTACGAGGCCAAGTCCTACCCGACCTTCACCCCTGTCGGGCCCGCCCTGGTGCTGCTGGACCGCGACGAGCTCAAGCGGTTCACCGACCTGCGGCTGCGCTTGTGGGTCAACGGCGAACCGCGCCAGGACATGACTGCCGCGGACATGATCTACACGCCGCTGCAGGCGCTGCAGGCGCTGGCCCGTTTCCAGCACCTCGACCCCGGCGACCTCCTGCTCACCGGCACCCCCGTGGGCACGGCGCTGTCCGCCCCCGCCGCACCGGTCGCGTTCCTCGCCTCGCTGCTGCCACCGGCGCTGAAGTGGAAGCTCTTCCTCGATCGGCAGCAGAAGAACCCGAAGTACCTGCAGGACGGCGACGTCATCGAGGCCACCGTGGCCACCGACGACGGCACGATCGACCTCGGCCGGCAGCGCACCACGGTGCGGTGGACCCGATGACCGCCGAGCTCCTGTGGCCCGACTACGCCGCACCGAACGACCTGGCCGCGATCGAAGCGGTGCCGCTGGCGGCACGCGGCCTGCCCGAAACCACTCACGCGCTGCTGACCCGCGCCGCCATGCTGTGGCCGGACCGGCCCGCGGTCGCCGTCCTGCCCGATGCCGACCGCTGGCAGGAACCGCACCGGCGCACCTTCGCCCAGCTCCTCGCCGACGTGCACCGCTACGCCAACCTGCTGCACGACCTCGGCGTGCGACGCGCCGACGCGGTCGCCCTGATGGCCCCGAACTGCACGGAGCTGCTCACCGCAACGCTCGCCGCGCAGCTGGCCGGTATTGCGGCCCCGCTCAACGCGTCGCTGTCGCCCACCCATCTGGGCGAGCTGCTTCGCCGCTCCGGGGCCCGCCTGCTGATCACCGCCGGGCCCGAGCTGGCCCCTGACACATGGACGAACGCTCGGCATCTCGCCGGCACCGGCGCGCTCGACACCGTGCTGGTCGTGCGACCCACCGCGGCCTCGGCCATCCTGGAGCCGTTGCCGGTCCTGCCCGGAGTCACGGTGGCCTACCTCGACGCGGCAGCGCGGCACCGCGACTCGTCACAATTCGTGGGCACCGTCCCACGCTCGTGCGATCTCGCCGCGCTGTTCCACACCGGTGGCACCACCGGCGCGCCGAAACTGGCCGCTCACACCCACGGGATGGAAGTGGCCGACGCCTGGATGCTGGCCGCCTACTCCGGGTTCACCGCCGAGTCCACGGTGTTCGCCGCGCTGCCGCTGTTCCACGTCAACGCTCTCGTCGTCACAGTCCTGATGCCGCTGTTCAAGGGCCAGCAGGTGCTCTGGGCCGGGCCGCTGGGCTACCGCGACCCCGACCTGTTCGCGCGGTTCTGGCGGATCGTGCAGCGCTACCGCATCGCCTCGATGAGCGCAGTCCCGACCGTCTATGCAGCGCTGGCCCGGTGCCCCGTGGACGCCGACATCTCCAGCCTGCGCCTCGCCGTCGTCGGCGCGTCCCCGCTGCCCATCGCCGTTCGGTACGGATTCCAGGCCCACACCGGGCTGACCCTGATGGAGGGCTACGGCCTGACCGAGGCCACCTGCGCGAGCGCCCGGACCTTTCCCGGAGCATCCCGCCCGGGCACCGTCGGCCAGCGGCTGCCCTACCAGCAGATGAAGGCGGTCCGCATTGGCGCCGACGGCACCTGGGAGGACCTGGCCCCGGGACGGACGGGCGTGCTGGCGATCAGCGGCCCGACGGTGTTCCCCGGCTACGTCGTGGGGCGCGATGAGAACGGCTACGTCCTGGACGGGCTCAGCAAGCTGGTCGACGGCTGGCTGGACACCGGCGACCTCGCCCAGGTCGACAGCGAGGGCTTCGTCCACCTCGCCGGCCGTGCCAAAGACCTGATCATCCGGGGCGGCCACAACATCGACCCGAACGTCGTCGAGCACGCACTGCTTGCCCACCCCCAGGTCACCGCGGCCGCGGCCGTCGGCCGGCCCGATCCGCACGCCGGGGAGGTCCCGGTCGCCTACGTGACCCTCGCACCCGGGACGACGATCGCCGAGGACGAGCTGTGCAGCTGGGCCCGCGACCGCGTCGCCGAGCCGGCCGCCGCGCCCAAGGCCGTCACCGTGCTCGACGCGGTCCCGGTCACCGCCGTGGGCAAGCCCTACAAGCTGCCGCTGCGGGCAGACGCCACCCGCCGCGCCGTCCTGGAGGCGCTCGCCGCGGTCAGCCCACGGGCCGCGATCACCGCCCGGATCGAGGACGGCAGCGTGATCGTCACCGTGGTGGTCGAGCCGGGGGCCGACCCGACCGCGGTGGAGGCGGTCCTGGGCCGTTACGCCATCCCATGGGAACTGCGGTCGAGCCATGAGCCTGACCAGCCCGAGCCGCTCGTCGGCGCAGACCGGGGAGCGACGGCATGACCGCCCTGCTCGCGTTGACCGCGATCGTCGCCGTCGTCTTCCTCGCGCTCGGCGCGGGGAAGGTCGCCGCCGTGGCCCCGATGCGCGTTCGGGCCGCCCACCTCGGCTACTCGACCGGCGCGTACCGGGTGATCGGCACGCTGGAGATCGCCGGTGCCGTCGGCGTCGCGCTCGGCCCGGTCGCGCCGTCGCTCGGTGCTCTCGCCGCCGTCGGTCTACTGCTCCTGCTCTGCGGAGCGGCCGTCACGCACGTGCGCCACGGCGACCGCCCAAGCGTGCTGGCACCGGCGCTGGTCGCTGCCCTGCTCGTCGCCGCCTATCTCGCCGTCCTACTCGGAGCCAGACCATGAACACCACCACTACCGCAACCACCACCAGCAACACCACGAACCATCCGGCCGTCCCGGTCGTCGTCCTCGGCGCCGGCCCCACCGGACTGACCGCTGCGACGCTGCTCGCCCGGCACGGCGTCGAGTGCCTGGTCCTCGACCGGTGGGAGTCGATCTACCCGCAACCCCGCGCCGTCCACCTCGACGACGAGGTCTACCGCATCCTGGCGAATCTCGGGCTCCGTGATGAGTTCGCCGCGATCTCCCGGCCCTGCCACGGACTGCGGCTCGTCAAGCCGGACATGACGGTGCTGGCCGAACTGGCACGGGGCGCCGACCGGGGCCGGCACGGCTACCCCGAGGCCAACATGTTCGACCAGCCCGAGCTCGAAGCGCTCCTGCGCGACAACCTTGCCCGGTATCCGTGCGTCACCCTGCGCGGGGGCGCTGAGGTCACAGGTCTGACCCAGGACGGCGACGGGCCGGTCCGGGTCGATGTCACCGACCGGCTCCGCGGGACGTCCGAAACGCTGCTCGCCACCTACGTGCTGGGCTGCGACGGCGCCAACAGCCTCGCCCGCGCCGCGATCGACGCACACATGCTGGATCTGGGATTCGACCAGCGGTGGCTCGTCGTCGACGTCGACACCGCAGTTGACCTGGGCGAGTGGGAAGGAGTGCACCAGGTCTGCGACACCCGGCGAGCGGCGACCTACATGCGCGTCGGGCGCACCCGCTACCGCTGGGAGTTCCGCCTGGCCCCCACCGAGACCGCCGACGACTACCGCGACATCACCCGCCTGCATCCGCTCATCGCACCCTGGACCAAGGCGACACCGCCCGACCAGCTGCATGTCGTGCGGGTGGCCGAGTACACCTTCCGGGCGCAGATCGCCGATCGCTGGCGCGACCGCCGGATCTTCCTGCTCGGCGACGCCGCCCACCTCACGCCGCCCTTCGTCGGACAAGGCATGGGTGCGGGGCTGCGGGACGCGGCCAACCTCTGCTGGAAACTCGCCGCCGTCCAGCACGGCGCGCTACCCGAACGCGTCCTGGACACCTACGAAGCGGAGCGTAAGCCGCACGCCCACGCCCTGATCCGGCTGGCCAAGCTGATCGGGACGGTCATGACCGGTGGCGGCCGCGTCGGCGAACTGGTACGCCGCGCCGTCGCGCCGCGCCTGCACCGCGTCCCCGGAATCAAGGCGCACGTCCTCGACAGCCGCACACCGCCACTGCGGCGCACCTCCCTCGTCGCCAGGTCCCGTCGGCGTCGGACGCTGGCCGGACAGTTGTGCCCCAACGCCCTCGCCGACGGGGCCCGCCGCTTCGACGACCTCGCCGCCGGGCGTTTCGCCCTGGTCACCACGACCGCTCCGACTCCGTCCGAACAGTCCGAGATCGAGCGCCGCGGCGCAGTCGTCGTCATCGCCGTACCCGGCACCGACCTGCACCGCTGGCTGCGGCGCGGCCGGGCCCGCGCCGCGCTCGTGCGTCCGGACGGCGCCGTCCAACGCGACGGCCGCGACGTCGCCGCCCTGGCCGCCGACCTCGCGTCGATCCGGCTTCCTCACCACTCGACCGCGGCGGCGCCGCAACCGCCGTGCGCAACTCCAGCATCTCCCACACCCGGCTCCACGGAGGCCCAGGCATGATCACCGACCGGCCCGTCCCGGCCCCCGGCGCACCCGGGACTGCCGCGACACCGGACCTGCTGCTGACCGAGGGGGCACTCGGCCCGCGACGACTTCTTGCGCCGACCGGGCCGGGCCTGCGTTGGGCCGCCGATCTCGCCGGCCGCCCAGACGCCGTCGTCCGGCGGGCCCGCGAGCTACCCGCCGAGCTGGCCCGGATCGCCCTCGACCGCTCGGTGAGCGCTCCCGGGCCACGGGACCGGCGCTTCACCGACGAGGCGTGGCACACCGATCCGGTGCTGCGGCGGATCCTCCAGACCTACCTGGCCACCGGCGACACGGTCCGCGGTCTGCTCGCCGACGCCGACCTCGGCTGGCGCGACCGCACCCGCCTCGAGCTCGCCGTCGACAACCTCGTCGCCGCCCTGGCACCGAGCAACAACCCCGTCCTCAACCCGGCCTCGCGGAAGGCGCTCATCGACTCACGCGGCGCCTCCGTCGTCCGAGGCCTGCGCAATCTGGTCACCGACCTGGCTGCCTCGCCCCGGGTGCCGACGACGGTCCGCCCCGACGCCTTCAAGGTCGGCGTCGACCTTGCGGTCACCCCCGGTGCGGTCGTGCTGCGCACCGAGGCATTCGAGCTGATCCAGTACAGCCCCCGGACCCCGAGGGTGCGAACCCGTCCGCTGCTCGTCGTCCCACCCGTGATCAACAAGTACTACGTCGCCGATCTCGCCCCCGGACGATCGCTGGTGGAGTACCTGGTGCAGGGCGGCCAGCAGGTCTTCATGATCTCCTGGCGCAACCCCGACGCCCGCCACGGCGACTGGGGCACCGACGTCTACGGGCAGGCGATCCTCGACGCCCTCGACGCTGCCCTGAGCGTCACCGGGGCCGACACCGGAACCGTCCTGGGTTTCTGCTCCGGCGGCACGCTGCAGTCGATGGCGCTGGCCGCTCTGCAGCACCGCGGCGAGCTGGGCGACAAGGTGGCCGGATTCGCCCTCGCGGTGTGCGTACTCGACCAGGCCCGGGCCGGCGTCGCCGGCGCGTTCCTCGACGACACCACCGCCGACGCTGCGACCGCGGTGTCCGGGAGGCGCGGCTATCTCGACGGGCGCGCACTCGCCGAGGTCTTCGCCTGGCTGCGCCCGAACGACCTGATCTGGCACTACTGGGTGCACAACTACCTGCAGGGCAAGGACCCGGCGCCGTTCGACATCCTGTTCTGGAACGCCGACACCACCCGCATGACCGCCGCCCTGCACCGCGACCTCCTCGACCTCGGCCTGCGCAACGCGCTGGTGCGCCCCGGAGAGGCGCACATGCTCGGCGCACCGGTCGACCTGTCGGCGATCACGACGGACGGCTACGTCGTCGCCGGCGTCGCCGACCACATCTCCCCGTGGCAGGCCTGCTACCGCAGCGCCCAGCTGTTCGGCGGCCGGATGCGCTTCGTGCTGTCCAGCAGCGGTCACATCGCCGCCATGGTCAACCCGCCCAGCAACCCCAAGGCGTCCTACCAGGTCTCCGACGACCTGTACGAGGAGCCGGCCGCGTGGCAGCGGGCAACGCCCTCGACCCGTGGCTCCTGGTGGCCCGACTACCTCGCCTGGCTGTCCGAGCGCAGCGGGCCGGACCGGGACGCACCGGACGCGCTCGGCGGCGCCGGGCTCACGCTGCTGGACCCCGCGCCCGGGTTATACGTCCTCGACCGATGAACGGCGACGACGCCCGTCCCACCCGGCTGATCGGCGGGCAGCGGCTGCGTATCCACCTTCGCCCGGGCGCCCCCGGCCGCACGCCGCTGCTGCTCGTCAACGGCATCGGCGCGGGCCTCGAAGCCTTCGACCCGCTGGTCGACGCGCTCGACCCGCACCGCCCGGTGATCCGCTTCGACCCCCCGGGCGCCGGCGGTTCACCCGTCCCGGCCCGGCCCTACCGCCTGCCCTGCCTGGCCCGCACCATGATCGCGCTGCTCGACGTCCTCGGCCACGAGCGGGTCGACGTCCTCGGTGTCTCCTGGGGCGGTGGGCTGGCGCAACAGTTCGCCCGCACCGCCCGGGGCCGCTGCCGCAGGTTGGTGCTGGTCGCGACCGGCACCGGAACGGTCATGGTGCCGGGCGGCCCCCGCGTCCTCGCCCGGATGGCGACCCCGCGCCGCCACACCGATCCCGGCTACCTGCGCCGCGTCGCCCCCGAGATCTACGGCGGCGCGGCCCGCGAAGACCCGGCCACCGCCGCCCGGCTCCTGCACCCCCACCGCCGCACCGGTTCGCGCCGGGGGTATGCGTTTCAGTTACTGGCCGCCGCAGGATGGACCAGCCTCCCGTTCCTGCCGCTGTTGCGGCAGCCGACCCTCGTCCTCACCGGCGACGACGACCCCCTGATCCCGACGATCAACGGGCGGCTGCTCGCCGCGCTCATCCCGCGCGCCCGACTACACGTCTACCAGGGTGGGCACCTCGAACTGATCACCCGGCCCGACCGCCTCGTCCCGCTGATCGAGGACTTCCTCGTCGACACACCCACCACACCTCACATCGACCGGAAGGAGGACACCCAGTGACCGACGACCTGCAGGAAGGCATCGGCACCGCCCTGTCCACCGACTACCTCCAGCTCCGCGACCAACTCACCGACACCCAGCTCGACCACCTCATCCGCGCGAGGCAGTTCGTCGACGACGAGGTGCTCCCGACGATCAACGACTACTGGGACCGCGCCGAGTTCCCCTGGCTGCTGGTCAAGAAGCTCGGCACGACCGGCCTGGTCGGCGACGACCTCACTGGCTACGGCTGCCCCTCGATGGACCCGCTCTCCGCTGGTCTCGTCACCATGGAGCTCAGCCGGGGCGACGGCAGCATCGGCACCTTCGTCGGGGTCCAGGCCGGACTGGCCATGCGGTCGATCGCCGAGCTCGGCTCCGAGGACCAGAAGCAGCGCTGGCTGCCGCCGATGACCCGGCTGGACAGGATCGGCGCCTTCGCGCTCACCGAGCCCGACCACGGCTCGGACTCGGTCTCCCTGCAGACCACCGCCCGCCGCGACGGCGACTCCTGGGTCCTCGACGGCCGCAAGAAATGGATCGGCAACGGCACCATCGCCGACGTCGTCGTGGTGTGGGCCCGCGACACCACCGACGGCCGCGTCAAGGGGTTCCTGGTGGAGAAGGGGACACCCGGCTTCCAAACCCGCCGCATCGAACGCAAGGCCTCGCTACGGGCGGTCTGGCAGGCCGAGATCGCGCTCGACGGCGTCCGCGTCGAGGAGCACGACCGGCTGCCCGGGGCCGACTCGTTCACCGACACCGGCCGCGTACTCGCCGCCACCCGCAGCTCCTGCGCCTGGATGGCCCTCGGTCACGCCCTCGCCGGGTACGACGCCGCCCTGACCTACACCCGGCGCCGCCGCCAGTTCGGGCACCCCCTCGCCCGCTTCCAGATCATCCAGCAGCGCCTGGTGCGCATGCTCGCTGACCTGACCGCCATGCAGCTGTACTGCCTACAAATCGCCCGCCTCGCCGAGACCGGCGCCCTGACCGACACCCTCGCCGGCCTGGCGAAGCTACACAACACGTCCAAGGCCCGCGCCGTCCTGGCCGAGGCCCGCGACCTGCTGGGCGGCAACGGCATCCTGCTCGACTTCCACGTCATGCGACACATGGCCGACATCGAGGCCGTCCACACCTTCGAGGGCACCGAGACCATGCAGGCCCTCATCGTCGGCCGCGAGATCACCGGCATCAGCGCCTTCACCCACTGACGCCGACCTGCCCGGGCCGAACAACCCAGGGACGAAGCAAGTCGGAGTGCTCTCGTGATCCGGATCCTTCGGCCACTTGGCGTTTCGACGGAACGCGCTTCGCTCGCACAGAACACAGAGAAACCTAGATCGGGAGGAAAAATGGACTACTCCGCACAATTCGACGCCCTGCAGAGGACCGTCACCGAGGCAAAGGCGGCAGCGGAGACCGCCGCGACCGAGTCCCGCGACCAACTCCGGCAGCGGATCGACCAGGCCCAGACCGACATCGACCTCGCCGCCCATGACGCCCAGCAGCACACCGGCGCCGCAGACGCCGGTGAACGCAGCAAATGGGCCCAGATGAAGGCCGACGCCGCCGCCAAGAGGGATGACATCAAGGCCAAGATCGACGCACGCAACGCCCAGTTCGACGCCGACATCGCCGCCGGCGACGCAGTCCTGGCGGAACAGGCGGCATACGACGCCATCGACTACGCGGGATGGGCCGTCGACAACGCACGCCTGGCCGTGCTGGACGCCATCGACGCCCGCTCCTACGCCGACGAACGCGCCAAGGCCACCAGCAGCTAGGCCCTGCCATCGCCCGGTCCCAGCACAGCGGCCCCGGACTCAGCCGGGCCCGGCCGCTCCGTCCGACGCACAAGTCCGACACAAGAAGGAAGCACAACATGTACACGGACACCCCGCAGCTACCCGGCATCGCCGGACGCCTGCTCAAACGCGAGGCAGCCCGCTGGTGGTGGGCGCCCCTCGTAGCCGGAATCATCTGGTTCCTCATCGCCTGGCTGGTGCTGCGCGCCGACATCACCTCACTGGCCACCGTCGGCGTCCTCGTCGGCGTGGTCCTCCTGGTCGCCGCGGTCACCGAGGCAGGCCTGGGCGCGATCATGCTCGGCGGCTGGAAGGTGCTGCACTACGCGCTCGGCGTGGTGTTCCTACTCGGTGCGCTGTGGTCGTTCGTCCGGCCCGTCAACACCTTCTTCGCGCTGGCCTCGATGCTGGGCCTGCTGCTGTTCCTGCAGGGGGTCTTCTACATCGCCCGAAGCCTCGCGCTGCGCGACGAAAGCCCCTACTGGTGGCTCGGCCTGGTCTCCGGCGGACTCCTCGTGCTGCTCGCCCTCTGGGTCTCCACGTCCGACCGGACCTGGGACCTCGCCGGCCGAGCCGTCTTCATCCTGCTCTGGGTGGGGTTCATGGCCATCTTCCGTGGAGTCTCCGACCTCATGCTGGCCTTCGAACTGCGCAGGCTCGGCAAGGCGCGCCCCCGCGAGCTTGTGTCGGAGGGCGACGACGCGTCGCAGGCCGTTCCGGCCGAAATCCGCCGGTCACGCGCAGGAACGCAGCCTGACTCGCAGCTTCGCTCGTAGAGCGGTGGCCGCGTGCCGAACCCGGAGCGCGGCAGGTCGACCGGCCGCGCCCGCCCCGGGTCCGTCAGCAATTCCCGGGAGCAGTATGCGCGGTCAGCCGAGACACACGCCGCCAGGACCTCATCGACGACGCGCAACGGCCACCGTCCGTTGGCCGGACCGAAGGCTCCTCGTTGTCGGCCTCGCCTACCGTCACGCCATAAGACGACCGCCCTCCGGCACGGCATGCGCGACGAGCGCCTCTCGGAGGTGGACGACGCCCTTGCGCGCGTGACCTCCGGTCCCCGTCCGCGCGGCGCGGGGATCCGGATCGCGCTCGACACGCTGCGAGTGCGGCTCCACGTCATCCACGAGCGCTGCGCCTCGATCGACGCGAAGCGCTGGTCCGAGTACCGGGCCGCGCTCGACGCCGGCCTCGACGAGCTCGACTCCGAACTCACCCGGGTCACCGAGCACCCCGACCCCGAGGACCTCGACGAGCTCCTCTACCCCCACCTCACCCGACTCGAGCTCGACGCCTGGCGCGTACGCGCCACCCACATCGCAGGAACGAGCGAGCCGGACTCGGTCTCACTCGACCTCATCGCCTACGCCCACCGGCAGCTCGACTCCCAACACAGCGGTACCGGCCTGCCGAGAGGCGACCTGGAACGGATCATGGACGCGATCCGCGACAGCATCCCGCACGCCGGCACCGGTCACGGGCCGCGCTGACCGCCTTCAGCCACACCCGGGTCCCCGCCATGACGAACACCCGCACGGACGATGCTCCGCGCTCAGCCGGTGAGCGGCAGCTGCCCGCGACAAGGCTTCCAGCAGGCGACACCGAGCTGAACGCTCGACTACTAAATCGATCGAGAACCTACCGATCTTCGCTCTGCACGGGTGGGCTGGGCGCCGACGAGGCGGGTGGCCGACGGTGCACCAGTGGCACCGGCCCGGGCGGTGGGGGGACACGCCGTCCGGGCCCCCATTCACCCGGAGGCGCGGTGGCTCGCTCTCGTCGCGCTCGAATGGTGATCAGTACCGTGGAGCCCGGCATCCACGCCATCTCGATCGAGGGCAAACTCGACGCCGACGCCGGTCTCCGCCTGAGACGGCTCGTCGCGGCGCGACTGACGCTCATCCGCTCCGGCCGTGACCTGACCACCCGGTGCCTGGTGATCGACCTCGGTCTCGTCGATCGGGCGACGAGCCTCGGCCTGGAAGCCGTCATCCAGGCGGGACGGGACACGAGCCGGACGTCGGCGTCGTTCGCCCTGACCGGCGACCAGACGGTGTTCGGGGTCCTGCCGCGCGAGGACCGCGCGGTGATCTCGGCGCTTCCGTGCTACTCCAGCCTCGCAGAGGCCGCGCAGGCGCTCGGCGCCTCCTCGCGCCGCCTGTCCTGATCGCTCGTCGAGGTCGCGTGAGAGCCGCTGATCCTCGGGGCCAGGACAGGACAACGCACTCCTTCAGCCGCAGCCGTGCCCGAGGTCCCGACTGGCGAAACCGGCTAGGCCGATCCGGCGCCCCCGTTGGTCCGGACCAACTCCCGCTCGCTGTCGCACGGTCCGGAGCTCGGCGGGAGGAAGTCGTCCGGCCCCATCGGGCGCAGGGCGACCACCGGCCGGGCGACCGCGAGCCGCACGAAGTGCTCGGTGAACCACGCGCTCCAGCACCGGTCCACCCCTCGTCGGTCGGGCCGCTGCGGCAGGCCGCGCCAGCCGCATTCACAGGCGGGGACCAGCGCGGTGAACGTGCCCTGGGCGCAGCGAGTCACATCCGTCCAGATGTCGGACAACGCTCCGTTTCGATAGCGGCCGGCGATGTAGCCCTCGTGCTCGTCGGTCGCCTCGTCTGCTTCGCGCCCGATGAACAGCATCCGACTATGGTGCGGCGAAAAGCGGTCGGGCGCGAGTCGCGTGCGGACTCTTCACCACACCCGGTTGCCGAGCTCCGCGCCCGGGTGTCGCCCGCCACTTGCGGTAACGCTCCGCCCACCGCCCGGCGGCCAGGTGAATGGCTCCCCTTCGCCGGCCGAGGCACTGTGGCCGGTCACCTGCTGATGCCGCTGACTCGCCGTAGTCGAGCACCGTGATGACACCGTCGTCTCGGCGTGGCTGCACGACATCGGCTGCGCCCCCTGCGTTGCCGACCCCGGATTTCACCCACTCGACGGCGCCCGCCGCATCCACGCCGTTGGTTTCCCGCTCCGGGTCGCCGGACTCGTCGCGTTCCAGTCCGCCGCCATCGCCAAAGCGCAGATCCTCGGGTTGGACGACCAGCTCGCCGAGTTCACCGACCAGCAGCATTACCGGCGATCTGCTCGGCTACTCCGACAGGACCACCGGACCCGGCGGAGCGCAGTCACCGTCGACGACTGCATCGCCGAGATCCGGCAGCGACGCGCTGACCAGCTCGACACCATCCCGCGCTCGACCACAGCCTCCACCCACGCCGTGCCACCGTCGAACGCGCCCAACGAGGGCTCGACCAGCGAGACCACCGAGCCCAACCCCGCCTGATCGACTAAGCAGCGTGCCGCCGCGGGTGACGGTGTCGTGCAGGAAGTTGCCGGGAGCGGGACTCGGTGGCGACGTTGGATCGTGTCCGTTCAAGGGCGACGCCGCTCGACGTACCAGGAGGCGGTGGGGCGTGTGTCGCCGGACCAGCGGGCGACAAGCCGGAGGCCCGACGAGGCCTCGACGTCCTGCAGAGCGTCGTCGCAGTCGTGGGAGCGAAGGTCCTGATCCTGGGTGGTCGGGACGGCGAGAGTGTCTGCGATGGTCATCGTGATTCCCCTTCTCGAGTGGCTGGCGTGGTTTCTGTTGGGAGAACCCTCCCGCCGATCCCGGCCCCCCGACCGTCGACCCGACGCCCGATACGCGGGGGGACGGCCTGTCGGGCGATCGGAGGACGGCGCGCGCTATGACTGAGCCGCCGTCACGATCTCGGGGCCATCGACCCGTCCCGGCCGGGCAGGTCGGGCTCTCACGACAGCGGGGCCCGACACACATCCTCACCACATAGGTAACGCCCTCCAGGCGACACGTCCCGATCACCGACCTCCCGGGCCCGACGGGTGCCGTCGGCTGCAGCTCTCACGACGCCCGGAGGCAGGAGCCCCTCATGTCCAGGAACCCGCCGAGCACCGACACCCAGTCCGATCGGGCGTCCACCGTCGTGGTGGGGACCGACACCACTCCCGCCTGCGACGTACCGGTGGCCTACGCACTCCGCGAGGCGGCCCGTCGCCGCGCCCGTCTGCTGGTGCTGACCATTCTCGACGTCACCGACCACCCGAACGCCCGTTACGTATTCCCCGACTTCGTGCTGCCGAGCGACGCGTTACGGGACTCGGCCCGCCAAGCCGCCGAGCAGCAGGTGAATCGCGTTGCCGCCGGGCTCCCCGAGCAGGACCGCCCCTCGCACCTCGGCGTCACCGCGGTTGTCGGCTCGCCGGCGAGAGAGCTGGTCCGCATTGCGCACGATGCCGATCTTTTGATCGTCGGACGCCGACGCAGCGGGGTGCGCGAGCTCGTTCTCGGCACCACCGCGATCGGCTGCGTCCTTCACGCCGCCTGCCCGGTCACGGTGGTCACCACAACCGCTGCTGCGCAGCCGGCTCCGCAGACCACTCCCCCTCGGCCGCTGCAGAAGCCTGACCAGCGAAGTCACCCGACAGACCAGTGCCTCGGCCGACCGGTCCAACTCGGCGCGATCCGGGTCCGTACGACCTGCCCGTCGACGTCGATTCCAAGCGGGCGCGCAACGCGCGTCAACCGCAGTTGACGAATTCAGCGTCAATGATAGGTCAACGCTTGTTGACGACGTGAGCCCGACGGGCTCGGTGCAGTCGAGCTCCGAAGGAGGCGCCCGGACAACGTCGTCCGGCGCCACCATCGCGTCGCCGATCAATACGGCCAGCCGCCGGCGTAGCAGAGTCGTCGACTCCGGTGAGCCAGCCTGCGAGAGCCGATCGCACGTCAAGCACGGGCGTTGCCGTAGGCAAGTTGGGAGGGGGCGGGCCCGCCTGTGGAGCCACCGGCCGTTCACCTGGCGCGCGAACACTGGCGGGATGGCGCGCGACCGGATGCTCGGTGCCCTGCTGACGGTGGTCCTGCTGATCGCCACGGCCATGACCGGCCTGTGGTTCCTGCTGCCGGTGTGACGGCGGGTCGCCCTACAGCTTCGCGGGGAGGGTGACCCGCTCCCACGCCGAGACCATCTCGGCCTCCAGCCGGTCGGCGCGGTCCTGCTCGAGGCCGTGCAGGACGCCGAAGGTGAAGCCGTTGGCGCCGTCGAGCCGGGCCCGGCCGCCCAGCTCGCGCAGCACCGGCCGCGCGACGACGGCGTCGTGGTGGTCCCCGAGGATCGACTGCACGCCCTTGACCCGCTTGCGCAGGCGTTTGGCCTTCTTGCCGAGGGCGGGTTCGGCGGCCTCCAGCACATAGCGCAGCCGCTTCGCGGCCTTACGAGCCTCGTGCAGGGATCCGTCACGGTCGTGTCCCGGCGCCGCAGCTGCCGCGGTCTCCATCCGGCGTGCCGTGCGCCGATGCGCCTTGCGCACGGCCCGGGACAGGTCACGGCTCGACGACGTGGACCTCGCCCCCGTCGTGGGCGGCTCGCTGAGCAGGGCGTCGAGACGCTCCTGCAGGAGCAGGTAGCGGTCGCTGTCGAGGGCCGCCACCGCCCGGCGCTGCCCGCCGGCCTGTTCACGGGCAAAGCGCCGGGTCAGCTCGGCCGACACCGGCCCGAGTACGACCTCGGGAGGCAGGGCGTCGACCGCCTCCTGGAACCGCGCCGAGGTGACCTCGGCGTCGCGGGCCGGCGCCAGTTCGCCGCCGAGCCAGCGCAGGTCCTCGACCAGCTCGCGAGTGGCCTCGCGATCCAGCACCCGGCGATACCCCTGCAGGATGCTTCGCACGCGGCGGGCCGAGACCCGCATTCGGTGCACCGCGTCCGGGGTCTCGAGCCGCACCAACGGATCGTGCGCGCGCAGCACGTCGACCTTCTCGGACACGTAACCGAGCACGACCTGCGCACTCGTGAGCTTGCGCCGCTTGCCCTCATCGCTGCCCCCGGATCTCGCCGGCAGGCGGTCACCGAGGACCCTGCTCAGCTTGGACGGCGCCGACGAGCGCCGCGCACCATAGCTGCGCAGCTCCTGCTCGATCGAATCGAGCAGGCCTGCCGGTGCCGGCCCGGTCAGCTCGACCTCCAGCTCCCGCCAGTTCAGCTCGCCCGGACTCGGGTGCAGGGCGATGCCGTGCATACGGTCCTCCGCGAGCTCGGCCAGCTCCTCGCCCTGCGGGTCGACCAGCCCCCAGCGCCGGCGTCGGGTCACCAGCTTGGCCACCGGGTCCAGGCGGGCCCCACGAGTGTAGACCCTGGTCAGGGCGACCAGCGCCTCCGGCGGACGGGTCTGCTGCCCCAGCGGTCGGCGGATCTCCTCCCGGGTGTCCGCATCGACCGGCAGCTTCAGGTGCCAGCCGGCGTCGTCGCCACCGACCCGCCGCCGCAGCGTGAGCCCGGCCCGGGCCAGTCGCAGATCCTCCGTGTCGTAGTACGTCGCGTCCAGCTCGACCTCGTCGTGACGCCCGACGCCGAGTCCGAACGCCGACCCCGGATCGGACAGGTCCAGACGATCCGGAGCCTCGAACTTCCGCTCGGTCTCCCGCGTCCCGCCCTGGTCCGCCGTCTTCCCGCCCATACAACAGCGTTACCCGCCGCGGACGACGCGACAAACGCACCGCATCGACGCGGGACACAGCGCGGGGGCGGACACGTCCGCCTCACGACTCGGCCAGGTAGGCGTAGCTTTGCCGGTCCCGACGCGCGCACACTCGGTGCATGGCGGTGAACGTTCGGTTCGAGGACGGTCCAGCTCGCGGCCAGGTCGTCCGGTACGGCTACATGTCCGTCCCGCTCCCCAGCCTGTTCTGGACGGACTCCACCTCCGGTCGCGGCGCCGTCTACAAACGCGTCGAGGAGCTCCCCGACGTCACCGGGGCCTGGCGCTACCGGGAGTCCGTGCACCGGGCCGGGTGATCTCCCGCCGCGCTCGTCGGCGAGGCGCCCCAGGCAGCCGAGAACACCGGTCGACCGCCGGTCACCGTTAGCCCGGCCCTTCTCAGATGCTCCCCCACAGCAGTGGCCGTTGTCGCCGGTCTGCTGCCGGCTGCACGATCATGCGCGGGTCCCGACCTCGAACGCCGGCGGGCCGGCAGAAAGCAGGCCCGCGAATAGCACTGCACTCGTCCTGCGCGAGTTCGCCCGCAACCCTTTGCGGATGGCCAAGGTGACAACGAGCTCCCCCGCCCTCGCCGCGACCATAACCGCGCCGGTCCCGAGCAGCGGGGAACCGACCGTCGTGGAGCTCGGCCCCGGTACCGGAGCGTTCACGGGAGCGGTGCAACATCGCGGTACCCCGCGGCCGACACATCGCCATCGACCTCAACCCCCATCTGGCCAGGGTGCTGGCCGACCGGTTTCCCTCGGGCGACGTCGTCACCGCTCCGGCCGCCCACCTCCCCGCGATCCTGGCCGACCGCGGCATCACGCGGTCGACGCCGTCCTGAGCGGGCTGCCCTGGTCGGCCTTCGCAGGTCCCGCCGGCGGAGGACTGGTCGACATCATCGCGGCCCGCCGTCTCCACTCCCTACTCCTCGGGGTACGACCGGTCCGCCGCCGGGACGGAGTAGGTCGTGACCTCGTCCTGGGCCACATCAGGGAGATCACTTCCACCGCGCGAGTACAGCATCCAACACCCGATGTTCACCTTCGGGAAAGGTGATCTGCTGTATCACAAAAAGGTGACTCACGCCACACATGATGGGCCGGCCGGGCTGCCGGAGCGAGCCCTGCTGCGGCGCCTCCAGCTGATCCTCGCCGGGCAACGCTTCCCTGCGCACCGCTGGGAGCTGATCGCGGAGGCACACAGCTACGGTGCCGACGCCCGCTCGGTCGAGCAGCTGCAGGCCCTGCCCGAGCGTCGCTACAACAACCTGCTCGAGGTTCTGTGGGCAGTGGAGCGCCGGAGCAGGCGATGAGTCCCGCGTGCATCTGATCAAGCGTGCGCGGCGCAAGCTGCACCGGCACGTCGACAAGGCGATGGTCTTCCTGGCGCTCATCGACCTGGTGGCTGACGACGCCAGTCTGCGTGACCAGGTGATTGACGAGGGCGGGCCCGCCGTGGAGACGCCGCGCGTGGAGGAAGACGATCGTTGCTGATCAGGGTTAACTGGTCGGGTCGCGTCCTGCGAAGCGCAGACCAACAGAGGATTGAGGGGGTGCCATGGTGCTGACGAAGGTCGGTTACGGGCTGTCCGGCCTGCTGGGCGCCGGTATCATCGGGATCGGCGTCCGGTTCCTTGCGGCGCCGCAGGCGGCGGCGGCCGGTTACGGCATCCCGACCGAGCGAAGCGGGCCGGCCAGCGACCCCTACCTTGCCGCCAAGGGCGTGCGGGACATCGCTTCAGGCATTGTCGTATTTGTCCTGCTCGGAGCGGGGAAACCGCACATTCTGGGGAGGTACCTGATCGCCGCCAGCATCATTCCGATCGGCGATGGGGCCAACGTGCTGCGGCGCAACGGCTCGAAGGTCACCGCCTATGGGGTGCACGGCACCACGGCAGCTATCATGCTGGCCACCGCCGCGCTCCTGCTCAACGGACCTGAATGACGAGCTGAGAATAGGCATGTCAAAACCAAACTTGCCACAGAGCTGGCGGGTGCTGGGCTTCGGCAAGCATCCGGAGAACGCCGCGGCAATCCAGGCACGCCTGCGGAACGCTGGCTTGGCGGCCACCCATTTCGCTCTCACCGACGACGAGGCCGGTGACAGCCGGCTGATCCAGGAGTTGACCGACGCCGACTATGACGGCGTGCTGATCGGCGGCTTCATTAACGGCCAGGATCCTGAGGACCCGCCGACTGAGAAGAGAACACGCTGGTTCAACCGAATCCTCAACATTGTCCACGCTCACGCGCCAGGCGCCAAGATCATCCTGGTCCGCAATCCCGCTGACGCGCTGCCGGCCATCGGCCGAGTACTCGGGGACAGTGCGCCGGAGCACTAGTGTCCTGCCCTCTCCTCGGCGGACAGGCCTGCGGGAGGCGGCCCGCCGATCTGGAGCGCCCTGGAGATCTCCGGGGACGGTCGCCGGCATGTTGGTGTGGATGCCGAGCAGCAGCGTGGGCTTGGCCAGGGCCATCTCCCATGGCTCGCTCCTACCGCTATGAAGATCGGAAAGGCCCCGTCACCCGCACGGGCCCCCCGGCTGCGCCCAGTGCTCCGACCCTGGCCCCGGCGGCATCGCCCCAACGCAGGTGAACCGCTCGGCCACGCGGGGCGGGACTGGTCGTCCGGGCCAGCGCTGCCATCTACGGAGCGTCCGGCGCGCCGGCCTCAGCCGAGGACCCGACGGGGCCGAGTACGTCTCGGAGGTGGCGACGAGTACACGAACGCCCCTGCTGTTGCAGCTGGGCTCCTGGGCCGCCGGCATCCTCGGCCGACACGGCTGCCCACAGGCGGTCGCTGCGCAGCAGCCCGGCGATTCGTTCTGCCTCGATGCGGCTGGCCATGACAGTCACGACGATGGCGTCCACGATCTGCCCCCTCGCCGTCGTCGGCCGCTGTCGCGCCACGGCATGCCGAGTCCCCGCAAGAGGGTGGCCGTCAAGTCCGCGGTCGGCGAGGACCGGTATCCGGGTGAGCGCACGGTTGCCGCCTTCGGCCCGTCCTCCGTTCTCCGGCGCGGGCGGCCCAGTCACCGGCAGGCCCCGTTCGGGGCTGCGCTGGCCCGATGCCCGTCTTGGCCCGGGGTGCCATCACCAGTCGCAACGGTCCCGCGACGCGTGAGACGGATGGCCCTTGCTGGTGGTGCGCCGAGCGCGGACGGTTCGGCGGTGTCCGGGGCGGCCGGCGAGGTCCGCGAACGCCGCCGCCGCGGCCGGTCAGGCCGGCGAACGCGCAGGCGAGTTCGTCGAGCGGGGAGGACCGATGACATCCACAGGGGAGCCGGCGCGCGCGCCGGAGCTGGTGGGGCAGACCGTCGTGCTGGTCGGCGGCAGCGCGGGGATCGGGCTCGAGACCGCCCGACGGGCGCGGGCCGAGGGTGCCGAGGTCGTGCTCACCGGCCGCCATGCCGAGCGGCTGCGAGATGCGGCGGTGGAGGTCGGTGCGCACCGCACCGCGGCCTTCGACGCCGACGATCCAGCGGCGCTGGAGCGGTTCTTCCAAGACCTGCCCGGGCCGATCGACCATGTCCTGGTCACCGCAGGCGGTCCGCGGTACGGGCCCTTGCTGGGGATGAAGCGGGCGGAGATACTCGAGGCCCTCGGCCATCATGTCGCGCTGGACCTCGAGGTCGCGCGCAACGCCGCGCCGAAGATGCGACCGGGCGGCACCCTGCTGTTCATGGGCGGCACCGGCGGCCGACGTGTCGATCACCGGCTCGGGATCGTGGCGGCGGCGACCGCCGCCCTGCCGCCGTTCGTCGCCACCCTTGCGCTCGAGCTCGCCCCGATCCGGGTCAACCTGCTCGCGGCCGGCTTCGTCGACACGCCGTTGTCGGCCTCCTTGCTGGGAGATCGACTCGACGAGCGCCGCGCCGAGCTGCGCGTGACGCTCCCGATCGGGAGGGTCGTCGGTCCCGCCGACGTCGCCGCGCTCGCCGTGCACATCATGACCAACACGGCGTTGACCGGCGCCACCTACGACATCGACGGCGGACAACAATTCGTCACCTGACACAGGGCACGAGCCGCGTCGGCACCTCACGGCTGCGTGGGCCGAGCCAGAGGCAAGCGAGCGCGGCCGCAGAGGAGCGATCATGCTGGACGAACCCGGCCACCTTCGTGAGGGCTACGCCGAGATCGGCGACGTACGGTTGCACTACGTCGAGGCCGGCCAGGGGCCGCTCGTCGTTGTGCTGCACGGTTTCCCCGACTTCTGGTACGGCTGGCGACACCAGATCGAACCGCTCGCGAGGGCGGGATTCCGCGTCGTCGCACCCGACATGCGCGGCTACAACCTCTCGTCGCGGCCGGCCGGGGTCGCCGCCTACGAGACCGAGCCACTGGCCGCCGACATCCGCGGCCTCATCCACGAACGAGGCGCTCAGACCGCACTGCTGGCCGGCCACGACTGGGGCGGAACTGTCGCGTGGGCCACCGCGATGTACCACCCCGAGGTCGTGGACCGGCTGGCCATCCTCAACGCGGCCCATCCGAGGCGGCTCCTGGAGGGCCTGCACCATCCGGGCCAACTCCGGAGGTCCTGGTACTTCTTCTTCTTCGATCTCCCGGAACTGCCCGAGGCCATCGTGCACGCCGACCGCTGGCGGTTCTTCCGGCACTTCCTGCGCGACACCAGCCCGGCCCTCACCCCGGAGGAGATCGACCGCTACGTCGAGGCGTGGTCGCAGCCGGGTGCAGCAACCGCGATGCTCAACTACTACCGTGCCTCGGTGCGCACCTCGCCCAAGCGGGCCGAAGCGGCGCTCCGCCCGGTGAAGGCCCCCACTCTGGTCGTCTGGGGGCAGCGCGATCGCTATCTGGGCCCGGAACTGGCCGAGCCGAGCCGCGACGACGTGCCCAACCTCGACCGCGTCGAGTACCTGCCCGACGCCTCGCACTGGGTGCACCACGACGCCCCCGAACGCGTCACACAGCTGCTGATCGAGTTCTTTTCGCCCAGACCTACCACCGGACCCGGTGAAGGCGGACAAGCGTAGCGAGTCGATCACGCTGACCGGTGACGCCCTCTCCGCTCGCGCGGACGCCACCACCGGCCGATCCGGACGCCCCAGCGCGCTCAGCTGCGGGAGGTCACAGCTCAATCGCGGATGCCGCTTTTCCGGGGTGTCCGAGGAGCCGCCCGGTCGAGCCGGGCGAACCGGTCGAGAAGTGGGAGGGCCTCACCACGAGGGGCCTCGAGCCTGTCGGACCCGGGCCGGCGAGCTGCAAACGGGCGGGCTGGGGTGCGCGAAGGCCGTCGACGCGGTGGCGGACCGCTACCTCGAGCAGGGGCGGGTCATAGGAACACGCGGCCGGATCGGAACCGCTGCGCCACCGTCACGCACAGGACGGGACCGATGCGCCTGGCATGGAGCAGACGGGTCCAGGACAAGTCCGGGGCGAGAACCTCACCGTTCGTCGGCTCACCCGCGTGGGAGGAGGCCGCGCGGGCCGAGTGCGGCGACCCTGCCCGTTCACCCCAACCTTGCCGCCGGCATCACCGCCAGCTGGCCACCATCCCGGCGGGCGACCGCAGCACCCGAGGTGTCTGAACCGCACAACGCGAAAGGTGTGACCGCGGCCCCGAGCCGGCAGTGCGGGAGGGCAGATCGCGAAGGACGCCGTCGGTGCCGTCGACGACCGCCGGGAAGCAGATCAAGCCAGGGAGGCAGGAATGGCCACTTCGTTGTCGCTCGACGTGTTCATCAGCGGGTACAAGCCGATTCCCGGCGGACCGGGATGGGACGACAGCACGCCGGCCACCTGGCCGGCCAGCACATCGACGCTGATCTCCGGTGACCGCGACGCCCTCCTCGTCGACGCCCTGATGACCAGCAGCGAGGGACAGCGGCTGACGACATGGGTCCGCAACTCCGGCAAGTACCTCCGGGCAGCCTCGTCACCCACGGGCACGGCGACCACTTCTTCGGCGCCGGTCCGCTGCTCGACGCCTTCCCCGGCGCGGCGCTGGTAGCCGGCGATCAACAGGTCGTCGACGAAGCCCGTACCCAGATCACCCCTCAGGCCATGACGCTCTGGAACTCCTGGTTCGCCGGCCAGTTCCCCCAGTCCCCCACCACACCTGTCCTGGCCGACTCCCAGGAACTCGACCTGGAAGGACACCCCGTACTGTTCCGCACGATCGGCACGGCCGACGGCGCGCTCACCACGATCGTGCACGCACCAGAGCTGCACACCATCTGCTCCGGCGACATCGCCTACAACAACATCCACATGTGGCTGTGGAACTCGACGCCACAGTCACGGCAGGCATGGCTCGCCTCCCTCGACGCCGTCGCCGCCCTCGAACCGACCACCATCATCGTGGGGCACAAGGACCCCGACGCGCCCGACGACAACGCAACCCGCGTACTCGACCAGTCACGCCACCACATCGAGGACTTCGACCACCTCGCCGCCAAGTCCGCCACCGCGCCCGACCTAATCGACGAAATGCTCACGCGCTACCCCACCTACGGAAACCGCTACACCCTGTTCCTGGCGGCATCCACCCAGTTCACGGACTAACCGCGAACGCCCCGTAGGCGCCTGTCGCTCGAGGTACGACCAGTAGTGGTCGAGGGGGCGACCGGCAACATCGGCCCTACCCCAACTGAGCTTGGCCCCTGAGGCCGGACACCTCCTCTGAGGCGGACCTCGTCCGCCGGGAAGGATGTCGTTCGTGCCCGCTCCTCACCCGCCGGAGTTC